>NZ_JBEXSZ010000035.1:0-58693 GCF_040613865.1 Streptomyces sp. NPDC006197
CCTGCTTGCCCTTCAGCATGTCGCTGAGGGACTTCAGCGGACGGTTGCCGGGGCCCGTCACCGGGCGACCGCGACGGCCGTTGTCGAAGAGGGCGCCGCACCGGCGTCATTTCCGGGACCTCTTCCCGTGGGCGCTCAGCCCCGCAGGGCCGCGCGGAGCTCCGGTTCGAGCACGGCGGGACCGCGCGTCGCGAGGGCGGTCAGCGGATCGGTCCGCGAGAGCCCGGAGAGCAGCCG
The DNA here is from genome assembly GCF_040613865.1 of Streptomyces sp. NPDC006197. NCBI lineage: Bacteria > Bacillati > Actinomycetota > Actinomycetes > Kitasatosporales > Streptomycetaceae > Streptomyces > Streptomyces sp. NPDC006197. Next base: position 238 of record NZ_JBEXSZ010000035.1, read on the forward strand.
CTGCCCGATCGGCCCTCAGCCGCTGGAGCTGGAACACGAGCTGGAGCTCGAACTCGAACACGAGCTGGAGCTTCCGCAGCTCGATCCGCCACCGGAGCCGCCGCAGCTCGACCCGCCACCGGAGCAGGAACCCGAGGAACAGGACCCGGACGAGCAGGAACCGCCGCCCGAGCAGGAGCTCCCGCCCCCTCCTCCGCAGGAGCTGTTGGTCGCGCACCACTCGGTCGCCACCCCGAGGACGGCCGCGTCCGAGGACGAGAAGTGCGACGGCGAGGGCCGCCTGCCGCGCCCGTTCCGCCGCCGCGGCGGTGCGTGGAACCGGGCGGCGGCGACGAGCTGCTCCCGGAGGACCGGGTCCGGCACGGCCCGTAGCCCGTGCAGGGCCACGAGGTGCCCGGCGTCGGCGAGATGGCCGTGCGCCCTCCCGTACGCGAAGACCGCACGGCGGCCGGCCGAGGTGACCTGCCCGGCGGAGATCGAACCGCAGACGATCGCGGTGATCCCGGCGGCGACCAGCACCGGCAGCACCTTGATGACGAACGGGAGCCGGAACCCCGGGTCGTCGGCGAAGTCGATCACGGTGAGGAGGATCGAGACCGGGAAGAGCACGAAGGCCGTCAGCCCGAGGGTGACGCACCAGCGGGCCGTGGTCCGCCGCGTCGCCGGCGCGACGATCAGCCTGCGCGCCGCGAGGCCGTCGCCGATCTCCTGGACCGCCGGGTGCCGCATCACGCCGAGACGCAGGTGGTGCAGGGCCCCGTGTGGGGCGGCGGCGTGCTCCTGGAGGACGGCGCGCTCCACCGGGTCGTACGCGGTGGGGCGGACGACCGCGACGATGCCGGGGCCGCCGATCGCGATCCTGCCGTCCGCCTGGAGGGCGGTGAGCGCGGTGTCGACGACGCGGGCCGGGCCGCCGTTGAGGAAGGCGACCTCGTACCGGTCGTGGACGGGCCCGCCGGGACCGCCGCGCGTCCGGACGACCCGGGTGATGACGAGGGCGATGCCGACGGCGCCCGCGAGGTAGACGAGGACGAGCAGGAAGTCCATGGTCATCTCCCCACGAGGGCGTGGCGGGCGGCCCGTACGAGCCGGGCGGCACGGCCCGGCGGGCGGCTGCCGGAACGGTCCTGCCACCACTCCGTGAGCCGCTGCCGCGCCGCCGGGTCCTCCGGCCGGCCGGCGAGCAGCAGGTGCTCGACGAAGTCGAGCGCGTCCCGGCGGTAGCCGCCGGTCATGGGGCGGGACCGGGCGTACGCGAGGAACGCGGGCCGGAAGCCCTTGCCGAGGATCTCCGGGAGCTCCGGCGCGACCTTCGCGACGACCCCGGCCCGCTTGGCCGCGAGGGCACGGCTCTGGACCCCGATCCGACGGGTGTCGAAGCCTTCGGGGACGGGGGTTCCGGCGACGAGCGCGGAGAAGAGGGCGGCCTGGGTGACGGCCAGGCGCTGGCGGGCGGCGTCGCACGCGACGGGCTCGGGCTCCTGGAAGACCAGGGCATTCGGCATCGGGCCGCCCGAGGCCCTTGCGCCGGCGCCGATCAGGAGCGGGGCTCGTCGGGGCGCGGGTCCGAGGGAACGGGCGCCGTGCGCGTGGGCCGTGCCCACCCGTTCCGCCCTTGCGGAACGTATGCCCACAGCGGCAATCGCGCGCAGTTCGTCCGCAAGCTCCTCCGCGGGCGGGAAGTCGTCGTCGCGCTCAAGGAGCACCCCCGGCGGCGACACCCGCGACGCGAGGTCCGCCAGGATATCCAGCACCGGCCCCGGCACGGGATGCGCGTGGGTGTCGTGCCAGACGCCGTCCCGCTCGACACCGCCCGCCACGTGCACGTAGGCGATCGCCTCGACCGGCAGCTCGGACAGGGCCCGCGCCGGGTCCTCGCCCCGGTTGACGTGGTTGGTGTGCAGGTTGGCGACGTCGACGAGGAGCCGTACCCCCGTACGCTCCACCAGCTCCGCCAGGAACTGCCCCTCCGTCATCTCCTCGCCCGGCCAGGCGATCAGGGCCGCGATGTTCTCCAGGGCGAGCGGCACGGGCAGCGCGTCCTGCGCGATGCGCACGTTCTCGCAGAGCACGTCGAGGGCGTCCCGCGTGCGGGGCACGGGCAGCAGGTGGCCCGCTTCGAGCAGCGGGGTCGCGGTGAGCGGCCCCCCGGCCCGTACGAACGCGATGTGCTCCGTGACCAGCGGCGCCCCCAGGGCCACCGCCTTCTCGCCGAGCGCCGCGAGCCGTGCCGGGTCCGGCCGGTCCGCGCCGCCGAGTCCGAGCGAGACGCCGTGCGGCACGACCGTCACGCCGCGCTCGCGCAACCGGGTCAGCGAATCGGGCAGGTGGTCCGCGCAGATGTTCTCCGCGACGACCTCCACCCAGTCGACGCCGGGCAGCGCCTCCACCGCCTCCGCGATCTCGGGGCGCCAGCCGATGCCGATGCCGAGTTCCGTCATGTCCCCCTCCTTCGGTCCTCAGTCCCTGACGTGATGGCCCGGGCGACACCATCCGAACCGCGAGGGGCCCAGGTTCAGAGCTTCATTTGAGCTTCGGCCGCCACCCAGACGTGCAGGGCGTCGCCGGACTCGGACGTCGTCGCCCAGGCGCCGCACCCGAGTGCGGTCGGCTGACCGGAGGGCGGGGACGGGTAGCCGATGGGCCGGAGGCCGTGCGTTCCTGTGGTGTCGAGCAGCCAGTGCCGGACCTCGCCCCACTCGTCGTCGCTCTCCACGGTCGAGACGACGAGGGTCGTCTCGTCCACGAAGCCGCCCGCCCAGTCCCAGTAGACGGGCGCCTCGTCCTCGTCGTCCTCGTCGCCCGACGGGGCTTCGGGGTGCGGCGGAAGCACCGACTCGGCGTCCCATTCCAGCCCCTCCACCAGCCGGCCGTCGAAGTCGCGGACGGAGAGCTGGTCCTGGTCGTGGGAGACCGTCATGAGCCGCTCGCCCGAGGGGCTCACGTCCACCAGGCAGAGGTCGCCCTCCACGTACGTGACGTCCAGCCGCTCTCCGTCCCAGTCGCCCAGGCGCAGTGGCGCGCCGTCCTGGCCCTCGCCGATGCTGAGGCCCATCCGACGGGGATCGGTCGGGTGGGGGAGGTGGAAGCTGCCGGCCGCCGCGGCCTCGGCGTTGCCACGGGCGAGCACACGACCGTCGCCGGCGTCGATCACCAGCCATTCGTCGACGGTGTCCGGGTTCAGCTCGCCCTCGGGCAACGGGCCGCGCACATGGGCCCAGACGAGCTTCCCGTCCGCGGAGAAGCCGACCGAGCCCCCGTCCGGGTAGCGGTGGTCCCGCTCCTGCGCGTACTCCTCGTACGACTCGTGCATCTCCCGGCAGGCGCCGTACCAGCATCCGTGCCGGACCTCCCAGCGCGTCGCCCCCGACGGCTCCACGGCGCGCACCGCGTGCACCCCGGCGAAGACGGCCAGGCCCGCGTCCGGCGCCACCTCCCAGGTCCCGCGGCGGCGCGGCCAGGGGGCGGGGAAACGGACCTCCGCCCCCGGGACCGCGGCGAAGGCGTCGTCCAGGGGCCGCGCCACGACCTCCTCGTCGCTCGCCTGGACGAGCATCCTGCGCCCCGGCAGGCCCGCGATCTGCGGCGGACCGGCCTCGGGCGAGGACAGGGGGGCGGGGACGGCGGCCCGGAGCCGGGCGGGAACGGACATGCGAATCTCCTCGAAGTGCACGATCCGCCGCACGCTACGGCACGGGTCCGACACCCGGTTGCCCGGCCACCGGCCCGCCGGGGCGGCCGTCGGTCAGGCCCGGGGGAGCCGCAGCCGCGGGGCGAAGCGCGTACCGCCCTCGGACACCACCGTGCACGAACCCGGGGCGATCTCCGTGAAGCCCGCGTCCCGCACCACCGGGAGGCCGCTCGCCGTCAGCTCCGACCAGTCCTCGGCCGTCGCGGTCCGCACCGCGAGCGGGAAGCCCGCCTCGCGCCAGGCCTTCCGGTCGGCGTCCGGCATCGCCCACCACAGCAGCTGCGCCCCGTGTCCGGCCTGGGCCATCGCCTTGCCGGCCGACATGTCGAGCTCCGGGTTGAACCACAGCACCACCGCACCCTCCGGCACGGGACCGGGCGCGGCCGGGTCGTCGAGGTCGGTGCCCGACACCTGGAGCTTGGCCAGCTCCTTGGGCCAGCCGTCGAGCGGGACCGGCGGGAAGACCCGTACCTCCGCCTCCGTACCGCCGACCGTGATCCCGGGGAGGGCGCCCGCGCGGCGCCACTCCGCGCCGCGCGCCCGGCGCACCACCTTGCGGATCCGGGCGTCCTGCCAGTCGGCGATCGCCCGCGCCCACTCGCCCTCGCCGAGGGAACGGTCGTCGGTCAGGATCTCCAGGACGGCCCGCGCCGCGGTCTCCAGGGCGTCGGTGCGGCTCGGGGGCGCGTCGCGCTCGATCCGGACGACCAGGGGGAGGACGAACTGGGGCTTCTCGTCGCGGAGATCGGTCTCGTTGCTGCTCACCCGGCAAGTCTGCCACCCGGGTGAGGAGCGATTCTTGTGGGAATCATCGCTTCCGGGCCAGGATGCCCCTCATGAAGAGCGATCTTTTTGCCGGCGAACACCTCGCCGAGGCGGCGGCCTTCCCGGGGATGACCCTCCAGAACGCCAAGTCGGTCAAGTACACGGTGAACGGCGAGATGCACGCCCGCCAGGGTTCGATGATCGCCTTCCGCGGCGACCTCCAGTTCGAGCGCAAGGGCCAGGGCATCGGCGGCATGCTCAAGCGCGCCGTCACCGGCGAGGGCCTGCCGCTGATGGCCGTACGCGGCCAGGGCGAGGCCTGGTTCGCGCACGAGGCGCAGAACTGCTTCATCGTCGAGATCGAGCAGGGCGAGGCCTTCACCGTCAACGGCCGCAACGTGCTCTGCTTCGACTCCACGCTCCACTACGAGATCAGGACCGTGAAGGGCGCCGGCATGACCGGCGGCGGCCTTTTCAACTCCGTCTTCTCCGGCCACGGCAAGATCGCCCTGATGTGCGAGGGCAACCCGATCGTCATCCCCGTCACCCCGCAGGCCCCGGTGTACGTCGACACCGACGCCGTCGTCGGCTGGAGCGAGCAGCTCCACACCTCCCTGCACCGCTCGCAGTCGCTCGGCTCGATGATCCGCGGCGGCTCGGGCGAGGCGGTGCAGCTCAAGCTGGAGGGGCAGGGCTTCGTCGTCGTCCGGCCGAGCGAGCTCACCCCGCAGAAGAACTCCTCGAATTGAGGCTGGAGCACGTCGGGCGGCGGCACGGCCTTCACGGGCCGTGGGTGCTGCGGGAGGTCTCGCTCGACCTGCCCGCCGCCGCGCTCGTCCGGGTCGTCGGCGCCAACGGCACCGGCAAGTCCACGCTGCTCCGGCTGCTCGCCGGCGTCGACGCGCCCACCGAGGGCCGCGTCACCGGCCGGCCCGCCCGCACGGCATACGTCCCTGAGCGATTCCCGGTCGCCCTCCCCTTCACGGCCGTCGACTACCTGGTCCACCTCGGGCGCGTCCAGGGCCTCGGCCGGGCGGCGGCGCGGGCCCGGGCGGGGGAGTGGCTGGAGCGCTTCGGGGCCGGGGAGCATGCCGAAACCGGGCTCGCGGAGCTCTCCAAGGGCACCAGCCAGAAGGTCGCCGTCGCCCAGGCCCTCCTCGCCGACCCGGCCCTGCTCGTCCTCGACGAGGCCTGGACCGGCCTCGACACCGGCGCCCGCGCCGAACTGGACACGGCCGTCCGCGAGCGCCTCGCGGCGGGCGCGACGGTCGTCTTCGTCGACCACGACCCACGACGGCTGGAGGGCGAGGCGGCGGTGGTGTACGGGGTGGAGGGCGGCCGGGTACGGGGGACGACGCCTCCCGCGCTCGCGGGGCCGGAGCTCGGAGTCTCGGCGGGCGGGCCCGAGTCCGTGGTGACGGCGGTCGGTCTTTCGGCGGGCGGGCCTGAGCCCGTGGTTACGGGCGCGGGTCTTCGGGAAGCTCGGTCCGGGCCCGCGGTGGCTGCGGCCGGTCTTTCGGTGGGCGGGCCCGAGTCCGTGGTGACGGGCGTGGGTCTTCGGGGGGCTCGGTCCGGGCCCGGGGCGACGGTGGGCGGTCTTTCGGCGGGCGGGTCCGGGCCCGCTCCCGCCGTGCCCCTGTCGGTGTCCGCTCCCGCCGCCCCCCGGCCCTCCGTCCGTATCGTCGTCTCCGGCGGACGGGCCCTCCCCGGCCTGCTGCCCGGCGATCCGGTGGTCGCCCCCGGCACCGACGGCGGCACCACCGTCCTCACCGTCGACGCGGCCCACTCCGACGCCCTCCTCGGCGCGCTGCTCGCCGCGTCCTGGCACGTCCACCACCTCGGCACCGAAGGCGTACGGGTATGACGGCGCTCCTGCGCTACCAGTCGGGTCTGCTGCTCCGGTCCCAGCGCTGGCTGGCCCCGCTGCTCCTCTACGCGGCTCTCGTCAGCGTCGGCGTCCAGGCAGGCGAGCCGGTGCTCGGGGCGCTCGGGTTCACCGCGGCCGCCCTGCTCCCGGTGTCCGCCTGGACCGTGCGGATCTGCCTCACCCAGGAGCCGCCCGCCGCCCGGAGCGTGGTCGCGGCGGCCGCCGGCTGGGGCCGCGCGCACCTCGCGGCGCTGCTCACCGGGGCCGCCTGGCCGGTGCTGGTCGGCACGGTCGCCGTGCTCGCGGTGACGGCGATCGGCGACCGGCGCGGGGTCACCCCGCTCGCCGCCGTCCTCACGGGGCTGCCGGCGGCCCTGGCCTGCGCCCTGACGGGAGCCGCCGTCGGCGCGCTGGCCTCCCGCCCCTTCCTCCGGGCTCCGGGCTGGTCCCTCGCCGCGCTCGTCCTCGGCTCCCTCCTCGCGCTCGTGACCACGGGGTCCCCGGCGAAGCTCGCGATGACCGTCCTGGTCACCGGGGCCCGCACGGCGACCGCCGAGCCGCCCTGGCTCGCCTGCGGCGGCGCGCTGCTCCTGGCGGCGGCGACGTCGGCGCTCGCGTGCAGGGCGACGGCGTGCCTGGAGTGAGGCGCCGGGTCAGCGGCTCATGAGCTCCGAGACCTTGACGAAGCGGTAGCCGCGGGCGCGGAGCTCCGGGACGATCCGGCGGATCGCCCGCTCGGTCACGGGGGCGGCGCTGCGCGTGCAGTGCATGACGACGAGCGAGCCGGGCTTCACGCCGTCGAGGACCTGGTCGGCGACGGCGTCCGCGTCCTTCGCGAAGGCGTCGCCGCTGACGACGTCCCACTGGACGGCGGTGACCCCGGCGGGGGCGAGGGCGCGCAGGGCCGCGTCGTCGTAGCAGCCGCCGGGGAAGCGGAAGTACGGGACGACGTTGACGGCCCCGGCGTCCCGGAAGGCGTCGAAGGCGCGCTGCACGTCGGAAGCCATGTCGGGGCGGGGGACGGTCGGCAGGCCGTAGCAGGGGGACGAGAAGGCGTAGTGGCTGTAGGAGTGGTTGGCGATCTCGAAGCGCGGATCGCCGCCGATGGACTTGGCCTGGTCCGGATACTCCTCCGCCCAGCGGCCGGTCATGAACACGGTCGCGTCCACCTTGAGGCGGCGCAGGGTGGCGATGAGCTCGGGGTTGTCGAAGTGCTCGCCGCGTGCGGCGCGGGGGCCCTGGTCGGCCGTCATGTCGGCGTCGAACGTGAGCGCGACGACCTTCTCGGTGCTCTTCACCCGGTGCGTGTAGACGGGGGTGAGGCCGCCGGGTCCGGGCGCCATGGTGGGCGGGACGGCGGGGACGCGCGCGGGCTTGGGGCCGGGGGCGGCCGCGCTGGCCTTGGGCGAGGGGCTCGCGACGACGGCCGCCTTCGGCTTCGGCGCCGGGGTTTCGGCCGCACCGCCGCCACAGCCGACGAGGGCGGTGCCCAGAAGACCGAGCACCGCCAATTTTCGTGCAGAAGTGTTCACGATCGGAAGTTAACCGATCAAAGTGATTATCGCTCGCGACTCGACAGCAGCAGCACCCGAGTCCACGCGCTGAGCTGACGCACCATCGCCTGCGCGTGCGCGGCCCGGTCCCGACGGAAGGGAAGGACGAGCAGGGCGGGCACGAAGGCGAGGGTCACGAGGAGCAGGGGCAGGGTCGCCACGAGGACGATGAGGGCGCGCTGGGCCCATCGGAGCGTACGCATGGGGTTCCTTCGGGGTAGTGGCCGGGACGGACCCCCACCGTCGGCGGCATCCGGTACGTTGCGAAAGCCGCAACCGTTGCCGGTGCGGTGGCAACGCTCTGGGGGAGGGTGCGATGACCGAAGTGGCCCGTGTGCAGGGGAGCTCCTCGGAGGTCGAGCGGGGAGAGGTCCCGGAGGTTGCGGCGCTCGGCAACGTGTTGAAGGAGCTGTTCAACAGGCTGGGCATCAGCCAGAACCAGTACGCGTACCGCGTCCACCTCGACAAGTCCGCCGTCTCCCGCTACCTCGCAGGCCGCCGCGTCGCGCCCCAGGACTTCATCGACCGCCTGGTCCGGGAGATCGAGGACCACGTCGGAGCGCCGCTCCAGCTGGAGGCGAAGGAGGCGCTGCGCGATCGGAGACTGGAGGCGCTGCGGGTCTGCAGCCCGGACGAGTACCGTCTTGAGAGCCTGCGGGACGAGCTGGCGCGCTCGCGCCGGGACACGGAGCGGGCCCACCGCAACATCGAGGCGCTGCACGCCCTCCTCGACAAGAAGGAGGCCGAGGCGCAGGACATCGCCGATGACCTCACCCGCCTCCGCCTGGACTGGGGCGCGGAGCGGACCGCCCTCGCCCGCGCGCAGGAGGACCTCCGCCACCAGGTCGAACAGCTCCGCCAGGACCTCCAGGACGCCGAGCATCTCCGGCAGGAGGCGGAACGCCACACCGCGGATCTGCGGGAGACGGTACTGCGCCTGGAGGAGGAGCTGTCGCGGACCGGTGCCGGTGACCTCCCGCTGGAGGCGTTCAAGAGCCGGCTGCTCGCGCTGTGGGACGAGGACGACTTCCCGGGGGCGGCACGAGAGCTGGCCGAGGCGGCGTGGTCGCGTCCGCTGGAGGAGGTGAGGGAGCTGCTGGGCTGGCTTCGGAAGAGCGTCGCGGTGACGACGGTCGAGACGTTCGTGGCCGACCTGGCACGGATGAGACATCTGGAGGACGTGCCGGCCATCGCCGAGGAGGTGGCGGGGATCGAGCAGAACAGGATTCGGAATGCCTGGGCATCCGCACTCTCCGCCCGGCTCACCGACCGCAACGCGGCTGCCGTCTACCAGGGGCTACGGAGCACACAGGGCGACCACGTACTGGGTGAGGCGTTGCGCCAGGTGGCGAGCGACGCCGACGCCGTCGCCCTCGTCCTGGCGGCTCTGGCAGGTTCGCCTTCCTCGGGGCGGCTGACGCGGACGTCGTTGGCACTGGTCCGCGCGCGGGGGAGGGACCGGCAGGCGCTGCGAGTCCTGGTCGGGCTCGCGGAGGCCGGAAGGCCCGACGTGGCGGCCCGCCTGCTCTTCTGTCTTCTGGAGATCCATCGGTTCGTGAGACTGGCTCAGCAGGTCCGTGCACTCGACGACGCACAGATCGACGTCCTGTTCGACCTGGTGACCCGGCTGGACGACACGGATCTCATGACCGCCTTCGCCATGGGGATGACCCTCGACCGCGCACTCCTCGACCGCCTGCTCACCATGATGGCCGCGCGGGGCCGGCTCGACCTCCTCGATCTGACCACCTTCGAGGAGCTGAAGACGGCCGTCACCCGCTGGCGCCGCTCACGTGGCCAGTAGTCGCGCCCGGCACTCCTTCACGTCGAAGTCCCCCGGCGGGTACCGCGGGTCCAGCTCCTCCAGGTGTTCGAGCAGCAGTCTGCTGATCGCCCAGTTGCGGTACCACTTGCGGTCCGCCGGGACCAGGTACCAGGGGGCCTCGTCCGTCGTGCAGCGTTCGAGGGCGAGCTCGTACGCCTGCTGGTACGCCGGCCACAGCGCCCGCTCCTCGATGTCGCCCGCGTTGAACTTCCAGTGCTTCTCGGGGTTGTCCAGGCGCGCGAGGAGCCGGGCGCGCTGTTCCTCGTACGACAGGTGGAGGAAGACCTTGACGAGGGTCACCCCGTCGTCGGCGAGCGACTTCTCGAAGCGGTTGATCTGGCCGTAGCGGCGGCCGAGCAGCCGGCGGGGGACCAGCTCCCGGACCCGGGTGATGAGGACGTCCTCGTAGTGCGAGCGGTCGAAGATGCCGATCTCGCCCGGCTGGGGGAGCTCCCGCTCGACCCGCCAGAGGAAGGGGTGGCTCCGCTCCTCCCTCGTCGGCGCCTTGAAGGCGTGGATGCGGCAGCCGGAGGGGTTGAAGAGGCCGATGACGTGCTTGACCGTGCCGCCCTTGCCGCTGGTGTCCATGCCCTGGAGGACGAGGAGCAGCCGCCGGCGGTCGCCGGCGGTGCTCGCCGCGTACAGCCGCTCCTGGAGGTCGGCGAGGCGCGGTCCGAGGGCGGCGGTGGCGGCCAGCCCCGCCGTCTTGTCGGCGGGGCCGGCCGGGGTCGCCCCCGCGTCGTACGCGGCGAGGTCGATCCGCTCGCCCTCGGGGATGCGCAGGAGATCGCGCAGCACGGGCTCGGGAGCCGGGGCCTTCCGCTTCTTCTTCCCGTCGTCTTTCTTCGGCATCCGTCGCCCCTTCCGCCGCGCCGATCGTCCTCTCCCGATCGTGCGACGGATCCCGGACGGCCGCTAGCTCAGCACCACGGGCCCGTCACCGCGAACGTCGTGCCCGGCGTGTAGCAGTTGACGTACATGGTCGAGCCGTCCGGGGAGAAGGTGACGCCCGCGAACTCGCCCCACTCCGGGGCGTCCGGGGTGCCGATGTTCTGCGCGCCCCTCGCGACCGCGTACACCTCGCCCTTCCGGCTCACCCCGAAGACGTGCTGCGCCCCGTCGCCGTCCTCGCAGACCATCAGGCCCCCGGTCGGCGCCAGACAGATGTTGTCCGGGGACTCGCCGGGGAGCCGGACGTCGGTGCTCGGGCCGAAGACCACCACGAGGGTGAGCCGCCGCCTGTGCGGTTCGTACTTCCACACCTGGCCGAAGTGCGTGGCCGCCGAGCCGTCCTTGGCCCGCGCGAAGGAGGACACGAAGTAGACGGCCCGGCCGCCCCAGTAGCAGCCCTCCAGCTTCTGGGCGTGCGTGATGCCCCTGGGCCCGAAGTCCTGGTGCCGGATCGGGGTCCCGGTCGCCAGCGGGTCGGGTACGGGGACCCACTCGACGCCCTCGAAGCGGGTGCCGGTCTCCTGGACGACGGAGAGGTCGGGCACGCCGGGCACCCGCATGGCCTCCAGGGCGCCGCCGGCGCGCAGCGAGCCGGTGCCGCCGAGCGGCTTCTCCGGCAGGAAGCGGTAGAAGAGCCCGAAGGGCCGTTCGAAGGCGTCCTCCGTCTCGTACACGATGCCGCTCGCGGGGTCGACGGCGATGGCCTCGTGCTGGAAGCGGCCCATCGCGGTGAGCGGGACGGCCCCGGTGCGGTGCGGGTCGGCTCCGTCGACCTCGAAGATGAAGCCGTGGTCCTTGGTGTAGCCGTTGGTGCCGGCCCGGTCCTCGGTCTCCTCGCAGGTCAGCCAGGTGTTCCACGGGGTGGGGCCGCCGGCGCAGTTGACCGCGGTCCCGGCGATGGCGACCCGCTCGCCGAGGACGTCGCCCCGGCCGTCGAGTTCGAGGACCGTGCAGCCGCCCTTGCCGGCCGGGTCGTAGGTGAGGCCCGGGACGGTGGGGACGGCGATCTTCCCGGTGACCCGGTTCTCGTGGTTGCGGACGAGGTGCACCCGGCCGCGGCGTCCGGCGAAGGCGCCCATGCCGTCGTGGTTGCTGGGGACGAGGCCCTCGCCGGAGCGGAGCGGGTCGCCCTGCCGGGAGAGGACCTTGTAGCGGAAGCCGGCCGGGAGGTCGAGCAGACCGTCCGGGTCCGGTACGAGGGGGCCGTAGCCTCCCCGGCGGCTCGCGGCCGCGGCGCTTCCGGCTGCCGCGGCGCTTCCGGCGAAGAGTTCGGAGAGGGCGCCCGTGAAGGCGATCCCGGCGACGGACGCGCCGGTGCGGGAGAGGATCTGACGTCGCGTTGCGGACATGAGGCAACCACTTCCTGTTGGCGGACAGGTGTGTGTGATGTGACGTGTGACCCGCACGTGTGTATCACGCACCCTCGTGGCACGTGAACCATGCGGGCCACAACTGCCCCGTGTGGCGTGTGTTCTGATCTGGCGTCAGGCCAGTTCGGCGGTGAGGGTGATGGTCGTGCCCGTGAGCGCCTGGCTGACCGGGCAGTTCTTCTTCGCGTCCTCGGCGAGCGCCTGGAACTCGTCCGCGTCCAGGCCGGAGACCGTGCCGCGCACGGTCAGGTGGATGCCGGTGATGCCCTCGCCCGGCTGGAACGTGACGTCGGCCTTCGTCTCCAGGCGCTCGGGGGCGTGGCCCGCCTTGGCCAGACCGTTGGAGAAGGCCATCGAGAAGCAGGAGGAGTGCGCGGCGGCGATGAGCTCCTCGGGGCTGGTCTTGCCGTTGGGCTCCTCGGTCCGGGCCGGCCAGGAGACGTCGTACGAACCGAGACCGGAGGAGTCGAGGGTGACGACGCCGGAGCCCTTGAGGAGGTCGCCCTGCCAGACGGTGTGGGCGTGACGCACGGTGGCCATGGTGGATCCCTTTCGATCGGGTACGGCCCCCAAGCTACTGCGCGACGAGCCCCTTCGCGTCGCGGGCGAGCGCGGTGAGCCGCGAGATCGCCCGGAAGTACTTCTTGCGGTAGCCGCCGTTCAGCATCTCCTCGCTGAACAGCTTGTCGAAGGGGAGGCCGGAGGCGAGCACGGGTATCTCGCGGTCGTAGAGCCGGTCGGCGAGGACGACGAGCCGCAGCGCCGTGGACTGGTCCGGGACCGGCTGGACGTCGGTGAGGCAGACGGCGCTGAGCTCGTCCGTGAGGGCGCCGTACCGGCTCGGGTGAACCCTGGCCAGGTGTTCGAGCAGGTGCGGGAAGTCGTCGAGGGAGGCGCCCGGCGTCGCGTACGCGGTCTGGGTGACCACCTGGTCGGAGTACGGGGACGGGGCCTCGGGCAGACCGCGGTGGCGGTAGTCCTCGCCGTCGATCCGCAGCGGCCGGAAGTGGGCGGAGAGGCCCTGGATCTCGCGGAGGAAGTCGGCGGCGGCGAAGCGGCCCTCGCCGAGCTTGCCCGGGAGCGTGTTCGAGGTGGCGGCGAGGGCCACGCCCGACTCGACGAGCTTGCCGAGCAGGCTGGAGACGAGGACGGTGTCGCCCGGGTCGTCGAGCTCGAACTCGTCGATGCAGAGGAGGCGGTGTCCGCTGAGCGTCTTCACGGTCTGCTGGAAGCCGAGCGCGCCGACCAGGTTGGTCAGCTCGACGAAGGTGCCGAACGCCTTCAGCGCGGGCTCCGCGGGGGTCGCGTGCCACAGCGAGGCGAGCAGGTGGGTCTTGCCGACGCCGTACCCGCCGTCCAGGTAGACCCCGCGGGGGCCGCTCGGGGTGGCCGGCTTCCTCGCGAACCAGCGGCGCTTGCCGGCGCCGGAGGCGTGCGCTCCGCCGAGGCCCTCGGCGAAGGCGCTCAGGGCCTTGACGGCGTCCGTCTGGCTCGGCTGGTTCGGGTCGGGCAGGTAGGTGTCGAAGCGGACGGAGTCGAAGCGCGGCGGCGGCACCATCTCCGCGACGAGACGGTCGGCGGGGACGTGGGGCTCTCGGGAGCAGAGCGAGAGCGGGGCCGCTTCGGTGGAAGCCGCTTCGGTGAAGGCACGGGTCGACACAGTTCCCCACTGTAAGCGCCGTGCCAGACTGCGAGGATGCGCCAGCTCTTCCCTGTGACGGACATGACAGCCCAGCCCCTCCTCGCCTCCGACCGGGAATGGTCCCTGGACGAGCTCGCCGACGCCTACGCGTATCCGGAGGGCGGCGGCACCTGGCTGCGGGCCAACATGGTCTCCTCGCTCGACGGTGCCGGTCAGCACGACGGGCGCTCCCGGCCGCTCTCCTCCGAGGCCGACATGCGGATCTTCGGCATCCTGCGCGGGCTCGCCGACGTGGTCGTGGTGGGCGCGGAGACGGTCCGCCTGGAGGGCTACCGCCCGGCCCGGGCGCGGGAGGCCTTCATGGACCGCCGGGCCGCCGCGGGACAGGGCCCGGCGCCCGTGATCGCCGTGGTCAGCGCCTCCCTCGACCTGGACTTCTCGCTGCCGCTCTTCACCGAGCCGCTGGTGCCGACCGTGGTCCTCACCGGCTCCGGCGCGCCCGCCGACCGGATCCGGGCGGCCCGGGAGGCGGGCGCCGAGGTGCTCTTCGCGGGCGACGGGGCCCGGGTGATGCCGGCCCGTGCGGTGGCGGTGCTCGCGGAGCGCGGGCTGCGCCGCCAGCTGACCGAGGGCGGGCCCCGGCTGCTCGGCCAGTTCGTGGGGGCGGACGTCCTGGACGAGCTGTGTCTGACGATCTCGCCGACGATGACGGCGGGTGACGCCCAACGGATCGCCGGGGGTCCCGCGGTGGCCGTCCCGACACGCTTCCAGGTGGCTTCCGTGCTGGAGCAGGACGGCTTCCTCTTCACCCGCTACGGTCGGATCTGACAATCGGCGGAATTTGCCGTTCCGCTTAGCGCCGGCTGGGCACACTTACTGTCGCAGACCCCGTGCGGGCACGGGGAAGGATGGTTTCCGCAGAAGGGCTCCGGAGTTGTTCACAAGCGTTCTGATGATCGAGAAGCCCCTCACGTCCGTCGACGTGGAATTCGTCACCACCCTGCACGGCGACGAGGGCGTGTCCTTCATCGTTCTCATGCAGCCGCGTGGTGACCAGGCCGATGTACTGCTGCGTGCCATCGACGACGTCGCCCTGGGCGAGCTCAAGGACGCCGCCCGGGAGGGCGACGAACCGGAGGGCAAGGCGGCCAGGGTTCCCGCCGAGCAGGCCCTGGAGGTCTCGCTCCAGGCCCTGAGGAAGGCCGGCTGCGAAGCGGTCGGCCAGGTCGTCGAGGACCACCCGCTCGACAAGATGAAGGCGGTGGTCGACGAGTCGGAGGCGGACGAGGTGATCGTTCTCACCGCCCCGCACTACGTGGAGGAGTTCTTCCACCGGGACTGGGCCTCCCGGGCCCGCCACAAGGTCGGCGTCCCCGTCCTGAAGCTCTTCGCCCACAGCGAGTAACGGCCGTCCCGTGTCCGCGCCCCGTGCAGGGGGCGCGGACACGGGCTGCCGCCCGCGCGGACCCGTGCCGCCCGCGCGGACCCGGGCCGCCCGCGCGGACCCGCGCAGACCCGCGCCGCCCGTGCGGACACGGGCCGCCGACCGCCGGAGCCCCGGCCGGGAGCCACTAGGCTGGAGGCTTCCAGAACCACCACCCCGGGGAGAGATCCGCATGGCACCCGCCATTCCCGCCGCCATGGAACGGCCGCACTTCATCGGCATCGGCGGTGCCGGGATGTCTGGCATCGCGAAGATCCTCGCCCAGCGCGGCGCCAAGGTCGCCGGCAGCGACGCCAAGGAGTCCGCGACCGCCGAGTCGCTGCGCGCCCTTGGCGCCACCGTGCACATCGGCCACGCCGCCGAGCACCTCGCCGACGACGCCTCCGCCGTCGTCGTCTCCAGCGCCATCCGCGCCGACAACCCCGAGCTGGCCCGCGCCGCCGAGCTCGGCATCCCCGTCGTCCACCGCTCCGACGCCCTCGCCTCCCTCATGGACGGCCTGAGCGCGATCGCCGTCGCCGGCACGCACGGCAAGACGACCACCACCTCCATGCTGGCCGTCGCGCTCACCGAGCTCGGCCTCGACCCCTCGTACGCCATCGGCGGCGACCTCGCGGGCCCCGGCACGAACGCCCGGCACGGCGACGGCGAGCTCTTCGTCGCCGAGGCCGACGAAAGCGACCGCAGCTTCCAGAAGTACGACCCCGACGTGGCGATCGTCCTCAACGTCGAGCTGGACCACCACGCGAACTACGCGTCGATGGACGAGATCTACGAGTCCTTCGAGGCCTTCGCCGCCAAGATCCGCCCGGGCGGCACCCTGGTCGTCGGCGAGCACGCGGGCGCCCGCGAGCTGGCCGGACGGGTCTCCGGGAACAAGGACCTGACCGTGCTCACCGTGGGTGAGCGCGAGGGCTCCGACGTCCGGATCCGCCGGATCACCCCCAAGGGCATGACGAGCGAGGTCGCCGTCGTCATGCCGGACCTGGACGAGGAGATCGTCTTCACGGTCTCCGTGCCCGGCCGCCACTACGCCCACAACGCCGCCGCCGCCCTCGCCGCCGGCTCCCGCGCCGGCATCGACCCGCGCGAGCTCGCCCAGGCCCTCACCGCCTACACCGGCGTCGGCCGCCGCCTCCAGCTCAAGGGCGAGGCCAAGGGCGTCCAGGTCATCGACTCGTACGCGCACCACCCCACCGAGATGACCGCCGACCTGGAGGCCATGCGCGGCGCCGCCGGGGCCTCCCGCCTCCTCGTCGTCTTCCAGCCGCACCTCTTCTCCCGCACCCAGGAGCTGGGCAAGGAGATGGGCGACGCGCTGGCCCTCGCCGACGCCTCCGTCGTCCTCGACATCTACCCGGCCCGCGAGGACCCGATCCCGGGCGTCACCAGCGAGCTGATCATCGCGGCGGCCCGCGCCGCCGGCGCCGACGTCACCCCCGTCCACGACAAGGCCACCGTCCCGGACGTGATCGCGGGAATGGCCGGCCCCGGCGACCTCGTTCTCACGATGGGCGCGGGCGACGTCACGGACCTCGGTCCGAAGATCCTCGCCCGCCTGTCGAACTGAGGGAGTGGACGAACGATGGCGTACGAGGTCGAGAAGCCGGACGAGGAGTGGCAGGCGCAGCTGACCCCGGCGGAGTACCAGGTGCTCCGGCTGGCCGGCACGGAGCCCGCCTTCCGCGGTGAGTACACCGACACGAAGACGAAGGGCGTCTACTCCTGCCGCGCCTGCGGGGCGGAGCTCTTCACGTCGAACGAGAAGTTCGAGTCGCACTGCGGCTGGCCGTCCTTCTACGACCCGAAGGACAGCGAGGCCGTCGAGCTCGTCGCGGACACCTCCCACGGCATGATCCGCACCGAGGTCCGCTGCGCCCGCTGTGGCTCCCACCTGGGCCATGTCTTCGAGGGCGAGGGTTACCCGACCCCGACGGACCAGCGGTACTGCATCAACTCGATCTCGCTGCGGCTGGAGCCGGAAGAGGGCTGAACCCGGACGGCCCGTCAGACGTCCCCTGTGGTAGGACTGTTGCGGATTGCAAACAGCCGACACGGGGGACGGAAAGATGGCTGTCACGGTTCCGGACTGGGCCGACACCCTGCTGGATCTGATCGGTGTGGCCTGGCCGAACGTCGACGAGGACGCGTACCGGGAGATGGCGGACGCGCTCCGGGAGTTCGCGGAGGACCTGGAGGACGACGGCCAGCTCGCGAACAACCACTTCGAGCGGCTGCTGTCCTCGGGCCAGGGCGAGGCGATCGACGCCCTCGACGAGCACTGGCAGAAGGTCAAGGGCAAGCACTTCAAGGACATCGCCGGCGCGGCCCGGACGATCGCGGGCGGCCTCGACCTGGCGGCCGGCGCCGTCGAGGGCATGAAGTTCGCGGCGCTGGCGCAGCTGGGCTACCTCGCCTCCGAGGCGGGCATCGCGCTCTCGCTGATCCCGGTGACCGGCGGTCTGTCGGCGCTGATCGGCGCGGGCGCGATGCGGGCCACGCAGGAGGTCATCAAGCGGCTGATCAAGGAGTGCGTGGAGGAGGCCGTCGGGTACGTCGTCTCCGCGCTGACCGAGCCGGCGGTCGCGGCCCTGGAGGGCATGGCGGCGGACCTGGTCGTGCAGCTGGGCGCGATGGCGATCGGCCTGCAGGACGGCGTGGACCTCGACCAGACCAAGAAGGCCGGCGCGGACGGCTTCAAGGACGGGGTGCAGTCGGGCAAGGAGAGCCTGAACCTGGCCTCGGCCGGAGGCGGCGGGGGCGGCGGCTCCAAGGGCAGCGGGCTGAAGAACCTGCACATCGAGCACGCCGAGCACGACCACGCCTCCACCCAGCTCAACACCGTCAGCGTGCGCATCCACGGGAAGACGGCGGGCAAGCTCACGAAGGCGAAGACCGCCCACGGCCGCACCCGGGGACGTGACTCGATCGCCGACGCGATCGACCCGGTCGCGGACAAGGCGATGGAGGCCCTGACCAAGGCGGCGAAGTCGATGGGCGACCACGTCGGCCAGACGCTGCCCAAGGTCGTCAAGCAGATCTCCGTCGACCACAAGAACACCGACGACGACCTCCGCGACCGCTTCGCCCGCCAGCGCAAGGGCGACCACGACCAGGGCAAGGGCGGCGCGGGCGGCGGTGGCGGCGGGAACGGCAATCCCCCCGGCGGTGGCGGCAACGGCGGCTCCGGGAACAACCCCGGCGGCAAGCGCATCACCCCGGCCCCGCCCTGGCACGGCAGCTCCGCGGGCAACATGAGGCACCACCGGACGGACCCGCTGGACGTCAGCCACCTCACGCCCGAGCAGCAGCGCGAGGCCCTCGTCCAGGAGGCCCGGGACCTCGCCGACAAGGCGCGGAAGGCCGACCCGAAGAACCGGGACGACCCCAAGCACCAGATCGACCTGGCCAAGACGCACTTCCCGCCCGGCACGAACCTCCTCGACGGCTCGTGCGCCGGGAGCCTGCTGCACGACGGCGTCGTCACCAGCCACTCCAGCGCCACCAAGGGAGCCGGTCAGAAGACCCCCGACCTGCACCCGGCGATGCAGTCGATCTACGATCAGGTCGACCAGAAGATCAAGGCCGAGGGCGGTTTCCCCGGTGCGGGCCACGGAAAGTGCGCCGAGGCGAACCTCGTCTCGGACCGGCTCCGGCAGCTGGACCCCACCGGCACCGGGATCACCTCGGTCGACCACGTCCGCGACGCCATGAAGGGCTCGCAGGTCTACAGCGTGCAGATCGGCGAGCAGATCAAACCCCACCCCCTCGGTCACGGCGAGTACAAGCCGCCGTGCCGGTCCTGCGCGATAGCCATGGACATGGCCGGTGTCACGGCGTACGCGGGATAAGGAGCACACATGCCGAGCTTGAACACCCCAGAAGACGTCGACGCCTGGTTCCGGGAGCACGGATGGTTCCCGGGACGGGACGTCGCCGACACCGTCCCGGCGATGGTCGACGAGATCACCGGGCAGTACCGGGAGGCGGGCTTTCCCGTGGAGCCCCTCGACGCCGCAACCGCCTTCCTCGCCGAGCACGGCGGACTGCGCCTCACGATCGACGCCCAGCGGGAGGACTACCTCTACTTCACCCCGTACCTCGGCTACGGGTCCGCCCCGGCCGACGTCGCCGAGTTGAGCCGCGATCTCGGCGTGCGGCTCTTCCCGGTCGGGCTCGACGGTTCGGAGGGCTCGCCCGTGCTGATGGACGAACGGGGCCGGTTCTTCTACCTGCACCACACCGGCGCCTACTACATGGGTGCCGACAAGTACGAGGCCATGATCGCGCTCGCCCACGCCCCCATGCAGGACGCGGAGGACTACTTTGTCTGACCTGATCCCCGGTACGGCGGCCTCGCTGCTCATTCACGGCACCATCACCAGCCACACCAACCTCACCGGCGACGGCGATCCGGAACTCCACCCGGCCGTGAGCGAGTTCTTCGACGGGCTCCCGCCGGCCCTGCGCGAGCCCTTCATCGGCTACTGCGCCGAGTCCGCCCTCGTCTCCGACGAACTCTTCGGCTTCGACCGGCAGCGCGGCGACGGCCGCGCCGCCACCCTCGACGAGGCCGTCCCGCACTTCGCCGGTGCGGCGATCGTCGCCCGCAAGATCCGCCCGCACGGCGACCCCGAGCACGGCACGGAGGCCGAGGTCTGCCGCTCCTGCACGGCACTCCTCGACCGGCTGGGGATCACGATCCTCCACGACCGGGCATGACACGACCGGGCATGACACGACCAGGCATGACACGACCAGGCATGACACGACCAGGCATGAGCGACGTACTGACGGAAGCGGGCTGGTGGCCGGGCCGTGACGCGGGGGACCCCGCCATGCTCGCGGTCCTCGTCACGGTGACCGTCGGCGCGGAGCTCTTCCCCGCCGCCGAGCGGGCCGTCCGGGAGTTCCACGGCCTGCACGTCCTCCCCGACGCCGGCGGCGGCCGGGAGGTCGCCGCCCTCGGCGCGGTCGTGGACCCCCGCGAGGCCCGCCACGACGTCCCGGCCCTGAACCGGCTCGCCGCCTCCCTCGGCGCGCGTCTCTTCCCGTTCGGCCGCACGGACACGGACGCGCCGCTCGCGGTCGACGAGCACGGCCGGCTCCTCATGCTCGGCCCCGGCGGTCCCTGGCTCCTCGGCGAGACGGTCCATGCCGGTCTGACGGCGCTGACCTCCGGAATCGCGCCGATACGGCTCCGGCCGCCCCGGTGGCGCTTCCCGCTGCCCGGCGGCGAGAACGACCTCGGGGCGGCGGTGCGGGCCGCGCTCGTCGCCGTCTACGTCCTGCACAGCACGGGCCTGTTCGACGCCCGCGCGCTGCACCTGCGGGCCACCACCCTGCGCGGGATCGGCGTCGTGGCCGTGGACGAGGAGTTCCCGCTGCGCCCGGGGGCGCTGGAGGACAACGAGGAACCGCTCGCCGCCGCGATGACGGCCCGGATCGACGCGGCGGGCGCGCGGCCCGGGGCCTGCGAGCTGATCCTGACGGTCTCCACGCCGCCCGGCACGGAGGAGGTCCCGGCGACGGTCGCCTGCGCCGTGACGGTCGGCGGCGAGACCGAAGGCCCCGTCCTGACCCTGTCGGCCGCCCTGTCCGCCACGTCCGGCCCCACGGCGAAGGCCCTGGAGGCCTGCGCCCGGGCCCTCGCCGACTGGGCGGGTTCCCCGGCGTCCTGACCGACGCCCTCGCCCGCGCGACCGAGGAGTTCCTCGTGCCCCGTCTCGAAGTCCCCGCCGACGTCGACGCCTGGTTCGGCGAGTACGGCTGGTTTCCCGGCCGGAACGCCGCCGAGCAGGCGGCGGCGTTCGTGGCGGAGGCCGTCGAGGAGAGCCGGAAGTCTGGGTTCCCGCTGGAGCCCGTCACCGCCGCGACCGCTTTCCTCGCCGAGCACGCAGGACTCCGGGTGATGCACGACGTCCAGCGCGACGACTACATCGACTTCACGCCCGTGCCCGTCTGGGGCCACCTTTTCGAGGACATGGCGGAGCTGAGCCGCAGGCTGGGCGTGCGACTCTTTCCGGTCGGCTGGGACTCCACGGACGGGGAGGTGTACGTCGTGGACGAGCGGAGCCGGTTCTTCTGCGTGCACCACACCGGCGACTACTACATGGGCACCGGCAAGCACGGGGCGATGACGGGTCTCTACACCTTCCCGATGCGGGACGCGGAGGACTTCTACGTCGTCTGACCCGGCTTCTCAGTGGACGGAGAAGCCGCCGTCCACGAAGAGCGACTGGCCCGTGACGTACGCGGAGGAGGCGCTCGCCAGGAAGACGGCCGCGCCCGCGAAGTCCTCCGCCAGGCCGTTGCGGCCGACCATCGTGCGGGCGGCCAGGGCGGCGACCTTCTCCGGGTCGGAGGAGAGGCGCCGGTTGAGCGCGGTCATCACGAAGCCGGGGACCAGGGTGTTGGCGGTGACCCCGTACGGGGACCAGGCCTCGGCCTGCGAGCGGGCCAGCGACTCCAGGGCGCCCTTGGACACCCCGTACGCCCCGCTCTGGACGAACGCGCGGTGCGCCTGCTGCGAGGTGATGTGGATGATCCGGCCGAAGCCCCGCTCGGCCATGCCGGGGCCGAAGCGCTGCCCGAGGAGGAACGGCGCCTCCAGGTTCACGGTCATCGTCGTGTCCCACACCTCCTCGCCCAACTCGCCGAACGGCGGCCGGAGGTTGATGCCGGCCGAGTTCACCAGGATGTCCGGCTCCCCGAAGACGGCCGCCGCCTCCTCCGCCCCGGCCTTGATGCCGTCCCGGGTGCTCAGGTCGGCGCTCACCCAGGCCGCCCGGCAGCCGTCGGCCGTCAGCTCGTCGACGGTCGCGACGAGTTCGGCCTCCTTGCGGGCCAGGACCACCACGCTCGCCCCCGCACGGGCCAGGGCCCCCGCGATGGCCCTGCCTATGCCGGAACTGCCGCCGGTGACCAGGGCGGTGCGCCCTTCGAGCGAGAACAGGCCGGAGAGGTAGCCGGCGGGGCTCGTGCTCATCGTGTCGCTCCTCGTGTCGTACGGTGCCGGTCGCCGGTGTGCGGTGGGCGGCCGGTCCCCGCATCCTGGCACAGGGGCCTCGGAGTCACCGCGGGCGACCACGTGGCCGGGCGCGGGCACCATGTGCGAGGGGGAGGGAACGGCCGGAGGCGGATCACATGGGTTCCGCAAGGCCCGCGTTCCCCGGCACCGGCCCGGCGTCCAGGTCGGCCCGGACCCGCCGGCGGATGCCCGCGACGATCGGGCAGTGGACGAACGCGCCGGCGACGAGGGCGAGCCGGGCGCTCTCGGTGTGGAGGTCGGGTGGTGTGGCGGGCGGGGCGTGGCCGGGGGGATACGGGTAGCGCCGGCTCGTGCGCACGGGCCGGCGTCACCTGGCCTTGAAGACGAACTTCTCGACCTCGCTCCGGTCGAGGTTCCAGAACGTGACCGACGGGTTCTGCCCGACGTTCACGAACTGGACCTCGTCCGAGAACTCGACGTCGATCGGCGAACCGTCCCCGCTGCTGCTCGGGTCCGCGTACGCGATGCCGAACGACGTGTAGCCGCCCGAAGTCTTCTCGCCTCCCAGGAACAGCTTCACGCCCGCGTACGCCTTCTCCTTCGGCCCGATCGTCGCCACCGCCTTCGCCGGGGACTCCATCGGCGTGAGCGGGCTGTCGGTGTCCTGACCGAAGGTGATGAAGGGGTAGTTGTAGAGGGTGCACGGCTTGTCCGTGATGTTCGTGGCCGTGATCAGGAGGTGCTGGCCCGAGTCGTGCGCCCAGTACGACGTGCCGATCGAGACGTCCTGGTCGCCGCAGGCCGGGGCCTTGCCCGAGCCCGTGGCGGACGGGCGCGCGGACGGGCGCGCGGAGTCGGTCGCGCCGGGCCGCGGGGCTTCGGTGCTCGGGCTCGGGGCGGCGGGGGCGGTGGTGCCGGTCGCGCTCGCGGTACGGGACGGGGCCGGGCTCACGGCCCCGTCATCCGTACCGCCGTCCGGCCCGCAGGCCGTCGACGAGAGGAGCGCGGCGACGGCCGCGGCTCCCAGGGCGTACGTCTTCCAGCTCTTGCGGGCAGCGCGCATGGTGATCCCCCGTGTACTTCGCATGGCTCGACGAGCAGATTCTGCACCGGTGCGGCTGCCGTATTCCGGTGCAGGACCGCTCGTTACGAACCACGGACATGGAGGTGATGCTTCCTCGGCCGAGCTGGTCGAGGAACTCCGTGTCGAGGCGCTCGCCTCGCGGTGGGCGGTGCTCGACCGCGTACCGGTCGGGAAGACGGTACGGGCCGAGCTCGACCTCAGCCCCGAAGGGCCTCGTACCCGGCCGGCCGGGTGGTGAAGGTGCCCCGGCCCTGGGTGCGGCCCCGGAGGCGGGACGCGTAGCCGAAGAGTTCGGCCAGTGGGACCGTCGCCGAGACCACCGCCGTACCGGAGCGGGTCGTCGAGTCCGTGACCCGGCCCCGGCGGGCCGCGAGGTCGCCGAGGACCGAGCCGACCGACTCGGCGGGGACGGTGACCGTCACCTCGGCCACCGGTTCGAGCAGGGTCATCACGCTCGCGCGGAGCGCCTCGCGCAGGGCGAAGCGGCCCGCCGTGCGGAACGCCATCTCCGAGGAGTCCTTCGGATGCGTGGCGCCGTCCGTGAGCGTGACCCGGACACCCGTCACCGGGTGGCCGCCGAGGGGGCCCTCGACGAGGGCGTCCCGGCAGCCGGCCTCGACCGCGCGGACGTACTCCTGCGGGACGCGACCGCCCGTGACCGCCGAGCGGAACGCGAACTCCTCCCCGTTCTCCGTCGGTTCGACGTCGATGACGACATGGGCGAACTGGCCCGCGCCGCCGTCCTGTTTGACGTGGCGGTAGAGGAGGCCCGTGACGCCCTTCGTCACCGTCTCCCGGTACGCGACCTGCGGCCGGCCGACCGTGACCTCAAGGCCCCGGTCGCGCCGCAGCTTCTCCACCGCGACCTCCAGGTGCAGCTCGCCGAGACCGGACAGGACCGTCTGGCCCGTCTCCGGGTCGGACCGCACCACGAGCGACGGGTCCTCCTCCGTCATCCGGGCGAGGGCCGTCGCGAGCCGGCCCGTGTCCGTGCTCCGGCGGGCCTCCACGGCGACCGAGACGACCGGGTCGGCGGTCGTCGGCGGTTCGAGGACGACCGGCGCGTCCGGGGCGCACAGCGTCGCCCCGGCGCGGGCGGACTTCGGCCCGACGACGGCGACGATGTCACCGGCGCGCGCCGTGTCCACCTCCGTCGCCCGGTCGGCCTGGACGCGCAGGATGCGGGCGATCCGCTCCGTACGCCCGGCGGTGGTGTCGAGCACGGTGTCCCCCTTCCCGATCGTGCCCGCGTAGACGCGGAGGTAGGTCATGCGGCCGGTGGCCGTCGCGTTCACCTTGAAGGCGAGCGCGGTGAACGGCGCCTCCGGGTCCGCCGGGACCTCGCCGCGCACCGGCGGCATGTCCGACGGGGCCGGGAGGTACGCGACGACGGCGTCGAGCAGCGGCTCGACGCCCCGGTTGCGGTACGCCGAGCCGCAGAGGACGACGACGGCCTCACCGGAGAGGGTGAGGTCGCGGAGGGCGGCCGTGAGGACGTCCTCGGAGAGCGCGTTCCGCTCGCAGAACTCCTCCAGGGCCCCCGGGTGCAGCTCCGCGACCGTCTCCTCCAGGCGCCGCCTGCGGTGCCCGGCCTCGTCCCGGAGCTCGTCGGGGACCGGCAGGTCGGCGTACGTGTCGGCGCCGTCGGCCCACACGTACGCCCGCATCCGGACCAGGTCCACGACGCCCGTGAAGCCGTCCTCGCGCCCGATGGGCAGCTGGACGGGGAGCGGGACGGTGCCCAGGCGGGTACGGATCGACTCGACCGCGCCGTCGAGCTCCGCGCCCGCGCGGTCCAGCTTGTTGACGAACGCGAGGCGCGGGACGCCGTGCCGGTCGGCCTGGCGCCACACCGTCTCGCTCTGCGGCTCGACGCCCGCGACGGCGTCGAAGACGGCGACGGCGCCGTCGAGGACGCGCAGCGAGCGCTCGACCTCGTCGGAGAAGTCGACGTGACCGGGCGTGTCGATGAGGTTGATCCGGTGGCCCGCCCAGTCGCAGCTGACGGCCGCGGCGAAGATCGTGATGCCCCGGTCCCGCTCCTGCGGGTCGAAGTCGGTGACGGTCGTGCCGTCGTGGACCTCGCCGCGCTTGTGGGTGGCGCCGGTCAGGAACAGGAACCGCTCGGTGACGGTGGTCTTGCCGGCGTCGACGTGGGCGAGGATGCCGAGGTTGCGGACGCTTCGGGTGGTGGTGTCGGTACGCACGGTGTGTCGTGCCTTTCGCTGCTGCGTGAGGAACAGGGCAGCGCGATTCCCGGACGACGGTCAGGGGTGTGACGGCGTCACGGGCGGCGATGACGGGCGCGCAGCCGTCACCGCTCGGCGGAGGAGGCGAGGATCACGTCGTACCGGGCACGGGCGGACGACACGGCAGCGGCGCTACGGCAACGCACGGTCGTCTCCCCTCGGTCGGACGTCTCACGACGGCACACCGGTCGGTGCGCCGTGACGGGAGCGTAGGGAAGCGAACAGGCCGCGCGCCACCGGTTTTTGGCCGCTTCTCTCCTGCCCCGCGGGGCCCCTCGGGTGCTTAATGGTGCTCCCGCGATGGGCGGGGAGGACGGACATGAAGACGGGGGTACACATGGGAACTGCCGCGACGCCGCCGCCCGACAAGTCACCGACCGAGCCGCCCGGCAAGTCGCCGACCGAGCCGCCCGGCAAGTCGCCGACCGAGCCACCGAACAGGACGCCGCCGACGGGGACGGCACCCCGGCACGTTCCGCCGCCGCCCGGGGAGCCGCCGATGCCGCCCCTCGTGTCGAAGTCCCGCCGGAGACGCGTCCTCGAACTCGCGGTCCGGCGCCGGATGCTGTGGGTGGGCTCCGCTGCCGTACCGCTCCACAACATCACCTCGGTCGAGGCCTACAAGGACCAGCCCGACGCGGGCGAGATCCTCCTCCGCCTCCTGAAGTGGGCCTTCGGCGCCGTCCTGTTCTACGCCGGAGTCAACTACCTCACCGGGGGCGAGGCACGCATCGGGGAGAGCGGGAACCCCCTGATGATCGTCCTGCTGCTCGTCGTGGTCGGGTTCGCCCTCAGGGACCTGTTCCGGATGTCGAAACCGGTGCTCGCCATCGGCACGGCCGGCGGCAACACGGTGACCGTCACCCTCCCGACCGTGGACGAGCTGCGGCACATCGCCGGCCAGATCGTGAACGCGATCGACAACCCGGCGGCCGAGTTCCACACGGTCGTGGAGCACACCACCACGAACCACTTCGGCCCCGTCGTCAACATCCGCGGCGGCCGGGGGCACACCGGGATCAGCAACAACTGAGCGCCACGGGCCCGGCCGGCAGGCGGCCCTGCGGGGGGCCTCAGACGGTCGGGTCCGCCGGCTGGAGGAGGTCCCAGCGGTTGCCGTAGAGGTCCTCGAAGACGGCGACCGAACCGTACGGCTCGTGGCGGGGCTCCTCCAGGAACTTCACCCCGGCGGCCGTCATGCGCTCGTGGTCGCCGGCGAAGTCCTCCGTGTGGAGGAAGAAGCCGACCCGGCCGCCGGTCTGGTTGCCGACGGAGGCCTCCTGCTCCTCGTTCTTCGCGCGGGCGAGCAGCAGCCCGGTGTTGCCGAGGCCGCCGACGCCGGCCGCGCCACGCGGACGGACGACGACCCAGCGGCTTCCGTCGCCGCGGTCGGTGTCCTCGACCAGCTCGAAGCCGAGGGCGTCGGTGTAGAAGGCGATGGCCTCGTCGTATTCACGGACGACGAGGGTGACGAGTGCGATGGACGGCATTTCCCCAACGTAATACGCGGAAGGGTGGGAACCCACCCGCGTCGACCCGCGTCGTGCTAGGGGATGACCCTTGCGGGATGGAGGGTCGGGACGAGGGTCCGGGGAGGGTCACCCCGAGGGTCCCCCGACCTGCGCCTCACGGGGCAGACGGGAATGTGACGACAGGCCCCGGTGGGGCTCGCGGTGCGAGAATGCGGCGCATGGACGCACAGGAGTTCGATCAGCTCGTCGCACGCGCGCGGGCGCTCGCCGTGCCCGGGCAGCGGCGGATCCTCGGGCTCGCCGGGCCGCCCGGCGCCGGGAAGTCCACGCTCGCCGGCCGGCTCGTCGCCCGGCTCGACGGGCTCGCCGTGCTCGTCCCGATGGACGGCTTCCATCTGGCCCGGGCAGAGCTGGAGCGGCTCGGGCGGGCGGGCAGGAAGGGCGCGCCGGACACCTTCGACGCCGCCGGCTACACCGCGCTCCTCGCCCGGCTCCGCACCCCCGTGCCCGGCACCACCGTCTACGCGCCCGCGTTCGACCGCTCCCTGGAGGAGCCGGTCGCCGGGGCGGTACCCGTCGCGCCCGAGGTCCCGCTCGTCGTCACGGAGGGGAACTACCTGCTGCACGACGAGGGCGCCTGGGCCGACGTCCTCCCCCTCCTCGACGAGGCCTGGTACCTCGACCTGGACGACCGCCGCCGCGTCCCCCGGCTCGTCGAGCGGCACGTCCGCTTCGGCAAGGACCGGGCGTACGCCGAGCGCTGGGTCCACGACTCCGACGAGGCCAACGCCCGCCTGGTGACCCGCGGCCGGGACCGCGCCCACCTGGTCGTGAGGACGGGCTAGCCGGGCACTACGATCCCGTCCCATGATCGTGGACTCGGGGCGGGACGGCATGCGCGACGGCGGACGGGACGGGGTCGAGCTGGTCTACCGGCCGACGCGGGCCGACATCCTCACGGGGGTCCTGGTGCGCGAGCGCCTCCGGCGGCTCCATCTGTTCCGCTGGGGCCTCGTGGCGCTGTTCGCGGCGGGCGCCCTGCTGACGCTGACCGCACGGCGGACCTCCGCGACGTCGGTCGTCCTCGCCGTCTTCTGCGCCGTGCTGATCTGGGCGATGCCCCGCCTCCAGGCCCACCACGTGCTGCGCACGGTCTCCTGGCAGGGCGAGTACCGCACGTCCGTGAGCGAGTCCGGACTCACGGCCGAGACCGCCCACGTGTCGCTCCTCCAGCGCTGGTCGGTCTTCCGCGGCTACCGCGAGACCCGCGACCACCTGGTGCTGTTCAGCCGCGACCCGAACATCCTGCTCGTGGAGGTGCTGCCGCTGCGCGGACTGCGCACCCCGGAGGACGCGGAGCGGCTGCGCGCCCTGGTGGGCGAGCACCTGCCCCGCGTCTGAGCGACCGAAGGGCCGTCTCCCGGCCGAGTCAGGGGACGATGAGGACCTTGCCCCGGATTCGGCCGGTCTCGCCGAGGCGGTGGACCTCCGCGAGGTCGGCCAGGGGGTGCGATGCGCTGATGTCGAGGGAGACCTTCCCCGCGTCGACGAGTTCCACGAGCGCCGCCAGCTGGGCCACGTCGTTGCGGGCGACCATGTGCGTCGCCGTCACCCCGGTTTCGGCGGGTGGTTCGAACGGCGTCGCGATCGAGACGATCCGGCCGCCCGGCCGTACCGCGGGGATCAGCGCCGCGGCGTCGTGCGGGCTCAGCGGAACGAGGTTGAGCAGTGTGTCCACCGGGCGGTCGAGCGCGGCCGCGACCGGCCCGGTGGTGTAGTCGATCACCTGGTCCGCCCCGTGCCGCCGGACCGCCGCGGTGCTGCGGGGGCCGGCCGTGGCGATCACCTCGGCGCCGGCGTACGCGGCGAGCTGCGTCACGAAGCCGCCCACGCCTCCTCCCGCACCGTTGACCAGCACCCGCAGGCCGGTGGTCACCTCCCCGTGCTCGAACACCGCCTGCCAGGCCGTCAGCCCGGCCACCGGAAGGGCGGCGGCGTGCGCGAGGGGAACGGACGTCGGTGCTGGGGTCAGCGAGGCCACGGGCGCCGCCACGTACTCGGCGGCCGCGCCCGCGTCCTCCAACCGCCCCACGACCCGGTCGCCGACGGCGAAGCCCTCGGTCCCCGGGCCGATCCCGGCGACCGTACCCGCGACGTCCCAGCCCGGCGTGTAGGGCAGGTCCACGGGCAGGAACGACTGCAGGAACCCGGCGCGCAGGGCGGCTTCGGTGGGATTGAACGAGGTCGCGGCGACACGGACCAGCACCTCACCGCCGGCGGGCCGAGGCCGTGGAACGTCCTCGTGACGGATCACGGACGTGTCGCCGAACGTGTGGATGCGCGCAGTCCTCATCTTCATGATCTTCATGCCGTGAACCTATGGCCGCCCAGGGAGACGATCCATGCGTCATGGTGCCCCGTTCATACGCGGACGTCTCGCGCGTACGCTCGTCCCATGGACGTGCTCAGCGACGTGATCACGGTGGCGCGGACGGGCCGGCCCCGGTCGGCGTACGTGCGATGGCACGCCCCGTGGGGACAGCGGTTCGCCTCCGTACCGGGGTCGGCCGGCTTCCAGGTGATCCTGGAAGGCTCCTGCTGGGTCCTGTCCCCGGACGCGGACCCGCTCCGACTGGGCGCGGGCGACGTGCTGTTCCTGCCGCACGGCAGCGGGCACACGCTGACCGACGACCCGGCGCGCCCGGTGACGGCCCCCGCCTGCACCCCCGACGACGCCGGGCCGTCCGGGCCCCACGCGTCGGACAGGGTCGACCGGAGCGGCCTGGGCGGCCCCGTCACCGTGGTGCTCTGCGGCGCCTACCGGCTCGACCCGTCCCGCGCCCACCCCCTGCTGCGCACCCTGCCCGACCTGATCCACCTGCCGGCCGACCCGGGCCGCCACCCCGAACTGCACGCGGCGGTGCGGCTCCTGGCCGCCGAGGTGGACACCCCACGGCTGGGCACCGGCGCGACCGTCCCCGCGCTCCTGGACACGCTCCTGGTGTACGTCCTGCGGATCTGGTTCGCCGAACAGCCCACCCGCGGCAGCACCACCGGCTGGGCCGCGGCACTCGACGACCCGGCGGTCACCGCCGCCCTCGACGCCGTCCACCGGGACCCGGCCGAGCCCTGGACCGTGGCGAAGCTCGCCGCGGAAGCGGGCCTCTCCAGGGCGGCGTTCGCCCGGCGCTTCTCCGCCCTGATCGGTCAGCCTCCCCTCGGCTACCTGACCTGGTGGCGGATGACCACGGCGGCCCGCCTCCTGCGGGCGACGGAAGCGCCCCTGCGGTCCATCGCCGCCCAGGTGGGCTACACCTCCGAGTTCGCCTTCGCCCACGCGTTCAAACGCACCCACGGGACGGCCCCCGGCGCGTACCGGCGGGAGGGCTCCTAGGGCCTGTCCGCCCCTGATCCGCCGGACAGGCCCTAAGCCGCGCCGACCCCCTGACGGGCCGACACGTGCTCCGTCGCCGCCACCGCCAGCGCCCGGACCAGCGGGTGCGGCACGGCGCCGTCGCCCGCAAGTTCCGGCTGGAAGAGGGTCGCCAGGAAGAAGGGGTGCGAGGGGAGTTCGGCGATGCGGATGCCGCCCTCCTCGTCCGCGCCCGTGAAGCGCATGCCGTGCGCCCGCAGGGTGTCCAGATGGCGGCTGTCCGGGCCGTAGTTGCAGTGGTACCGCTCCGTCGTCCGCTCCGCGCCGAGCGCCTTCTCGGCGAGCGAGCCGGGGGTGACCCGTACGACCCCCTCGTGGCCCACGAGCGAGCAGGCGAGCGGCGCGATCAGCAGATCGCCCGCGTCGGCCGCCGGGTCGTTCTCCGCGTGCGCCGCCCGCTCCAGGCCGCAGACGTCCCGCGCGAACTCGATCAGGGCGTGCTGGAAGCCGGCGCAGGTGCCGAGGAACGGGATGCCGTCCTCGCGGGCCGTACGGATCGCCGCGAGCGCCCCCGCCTCGCTGGCATACGGGCTCCCCGGCAGCACCCACACCGCGTCGAAGCCCTCCACCGCGCCCGGGGCCTCCGCGTCGACCGTCGGGATCCAGTACGCGTCGAGCGCGAGCCCGTCCCGCTCGGCGAGGGCGTCCAGGAGGACCGGGATGCGGACGTGCGAGCGGACGTGCGGGGAGCGGTCGCCGACCAGGGCGATCCGGGGGGTGTGCTGCTGGGCGTTCGTGTTCGTGTTCATGGCCACCATGCTGCGCGGGCCCCCTCGTTCACGTCCAACGATGATTCCTGCACTCTCCATCACGAATGCTTATGACCCTCCGGATAGGGTGACCGCATGACGAACGATCACGACTGGGAGACCCGCGTCGCCGCGCTCTGGGAGCGCCTCGACGACCACGAGCCCGCCGACTTCCGCGCCCGCGTCGCCGAACTCGCCGCCGAACGGCCCGCCGACGACCCGGCCGCCGTCTTCGAGCAGGGCGCCGCCCACGACTCCACCGGCATGCCCGAGGAAGCCGTCGCCCACTACGAGCGGGCCCTCGACCTCGGCCTCACCGGACTGCGCCGCCGACGGGCCGTCATCCAGCTCGCCAGCAGCCTGCGCAACCTCGGCCGCCCCGACCGCAGCGTCGAACTCCTCACCGCCGAGCGCGCACTGCCCGCCGACCGGCTCGACGCCGACGAGCGGGCACTCTCCGGCGCCGTCGACGGCTTCCTCGCCCTCGCCCTCGCCGACACCGGCCGCGACCGCGAGGCCGCCTCCCTCGCCCTCGGCGCCCTCGCACCCCTGCTGCCCCGCTACAACCGCTCCCTCGCCCACTACGCCAAGGACCTGCTCAAGACCCCCTTCGGGTCCTGAGCCGATGGACCCGCACCTCCTCCGCACGTACGTCACCGTCGCCCGCCTCGCCTCCTTCTCCGAGGCGGCGCGCGACCTCGGCTACACCCAGTCCGCCGTCTCCCAGCACATCGCCGCCCTGGAGGCCGACCTCGGACTGCCCCTGCTCACCCGGCGGCCCGTCGCCCCCACCCCGGCCGGGGAGCGGCTCCTCGAACACGCCGGGGCGTTGCTGCTCCGCCTCGACGCGGCCCGCGCCGACCTCGACCGGTTCACCGCCGCGCCCCGCGCGACCCTGGACGTCGCCGCCTCCCCGCTCGCCCTCACCGCCCGCGTCCTCGCCGCCCTGCCCGCCACCGGGGTCACCCTGCGCGCCCTGTCCCGCGAGGGGGTGCCCGTCGCCGTCGCCACCGGCGGGGCCGACGCCGGGCTCGTCGACGGCATCGCCGCCCCCAGCGACCCCCTGCGGCTGCCCGACGTCGCCCCGCTCGCCGCGACCGGCGTCGCCGAGGAACCGCTCGCCGTCGTCCTGCCCGGCCGGCACCCCCTCGCCGGACGTCCCGGACTCCGCCTCGACGACCTCGTCGACGCCCGCTGGCTGGACGCCCCCGCCGCCGGCATCCCCCTCGACCGGCTGCGGGCCGTCCACGGCGGCCCCGCCGGGCGCGGCTTCCGCACCGCCCTGCGCTACGAGGGCACCGACACCCGCACCCTCGCCGCCCTGGCCGCCGCCGGGCACGGCCTCGCCCTGCTGCCGCTGTCCGCGACGGAGGGCGTCCCCGGCGCGGCCGCCGTCCCCCTGGTCGCGCCCCGGCTCGTCCACCGCGTCGAACTCCTCCTGCCGGCGGGCGCCCACGGCGAACCGCCGGGGCCCGTGGCCGAGTTCACGGGACGGCTGAAGAGCTGACACCCGCAGTCGCTACCCTGGGCGCAACGGCGACGGAAGGCGGACGGGCGTGGGGTGGTTGCGACGAGGCTCCAGACGGGACGGCGACGACGCACCGAGGGATCCCGGGTTCGCGTACTTCTCCCAGCGCGAGGCCGCGGTCTTCCGCGGCCGGGTCCGCCAGACCTTCGCCGAGCTCGGCCTGGAGGTCACCGTCTACGCCGACCACGTCATCGACGACAAGGGGCGCCGCTTCGGCCTCGGCAACCTCGCCGCCGTCTGCCACCAGGACCGGCGCGGTCCCCGCGTCTGGCCCGACACGATCCACCGCCACATCGGCCTCGTCGTCCGCGCCATGGACGGCCCCTCCGCGCTCGATACCCTGCCGCCCGAGCAGATCCGCGCCCAGCTCTACCCCCGGGTCGTCAGCGGGGACGGCATCGACGCCGGCGCCTTCGGCTACGCCAGGACCGTCGCCCCCGGCCTCTACGAGGTCCTCGCCCTCGACCTGCCCGAGAGCGTCATGATGCTCACCGACGAGGCGCTCGAACGGCTCGGGGACCACGCGCAGCTGCGCGACCGGGCCCTGCGCAACCTGCGCGGACTGCCCGTCGAGGAGCACGAGACCGTCCGCGACGCCGACGGCATGTGCTTCGAGATCATCCTCGGCGACTCCTTCTACACCGCGAGCCGCGTCCTCGACCTCGACGGCGTCGTCCAGCGGGTCACCGGCCTCCCGCTCGGCGAGCACGGCGCCCTCGTCGCCCTTCCCTTCCGGCACCAGCTCGCCTTCCACCCCATCCGGGACACCTCGATCATCCCGGCCCTCGGCGCGATGGCCTCCTTCGCCGCCTCCGGGTACGAGGACGTGCCGGGCGCCATCAGCCCGTACGTCTTCTGGTGGCGGGGCGGCACGCTCACCCAGCTCAGCGAGCACGACGAGGAGCGGGGCGACCTGCGGATCGTCGTCGGCGACGACTTCCAGGAGCTCCTGGAACGGCTCATCGCCCAGGGCCCCGACCGCCGCTGAACCGGCAGCCGGGCATCCGGTCGCGGCCCGTGCCCCCGCCCGGCAGGATGCTGTACGAGCCACCGGACGACGACGACGTCGAGGAGAAGCCCACCATGCCGAGCACCCACGCCACCGAAGGGGCCGCGCCCGGACAGGCCGCGCCCGAAGAGGTCGTGCCCTTCACCGCGGACGACTACCGGGCCCGGATGGCCCGGGCCGTCGAGTCCGCCGCCGACGCCGGACTCGCGGGAGTGCTCGTCGCCCCCGGACCCGACCTGGTGTACCTCACCGGCTACCAGCCCACCGCGATCACCGAGCGGCTCACCGTCCTCGTCCTCGCCGTCGGCCAGGAACCGGTGCTCGTCGTCCCGACCCTGGAGGCGCCCGACGCCGAGAAGGCCGCCGGGGCCGCCGCGCTCACCCTGCGCGACTGGACCGACGGCAAGGACCCGTACGCCGTCACCGCGCCGCTCCTCGACGTCGACGGCCGCTTCGGCGTCAGCGACAACGCCTGGGCCATGCACCTCCTCGGCCTCCAGCAGGCCCTGCCCGGCACCTCGTACGTCTCCCTCACCGAGGCCCTGCCGATGCTCCGCGGCGTCAAGGACGCCCACGAGCTGGCCCGGATCGCGGCCGCCGGGGCCGCCGCCGACCAGGCGTACGGCGAGATCCTCAAGGTCCGGTTCGCCGGCCGCAAGGAGACCGACGTCGCCGCCGACCTCGCCCGGCTCCTCATGGAGTCCGGCCACTCGCAGGTCGACTTCACCGTCGTCGGCTCCGGCCCCAACGGCGCCAACCCGCACCACGAGGCCGGCGACCGGGTCATCGAGCGCGGCGACATGGTCGTCCTCGACTTCGGCGGCCTCAAGCACGGCTACGGCTCCGACACCACCCGCACCGTCCACGTCGGCGAGCCCACCGACGAGGAGCGCCGCGTCCACGACCTCGTCCGCGAGGCCCAGCAGGCCGGCTTCGAGGCGGTACGCCCCGGGGTCGCCTGCCAGGAGGTCGACCGGGCGGCCCGCAAGGTCATCACGGACGCCGGCTACGGCGAGTACTTCATCCACCGCACCGGCCACGGCATCGGCGTCACCACCCACGAGCCGCCGTACATGATCGAGGGCGAGGAACTCCCCGTCGTCCCCGGCATGTGCTTCTCCATCGAACCGGGCGTCTACCTGCCCGGCCGCTTCGGCGTCCGCATCGAGGACATCGTCACGGCCACCGAGGACGGCGCGGGGCGCCGCTTCAACAACACCCCGCGCGAGATGGCCATCGTGGAGTAGGGGACCGGAGGCTCAGCCGTCCGTGAGGACGATCGCCGACTCGCCGGGGAGGCTGAGGAGTCCGTCCGCCGCCGGCGGCTCGACCGGGTCCCAGGAGGCCAGGACCCGGTCGCGGCCGTTGGAGCCGAGGGGGATAACCGTCGGCTCCTTGCCCAGGTTCACGGCCACCCGCAGGTCCCCGCGCCGGAAGACCAGCCAGCGGGCCTCCTCGTCGAAGGCCACCTTCACCCCCGCCAGGTCCGGGTCCGTCAGGTCGGGCAGGGAGCGGCGCAGCGCGATGAGCTGACGGTGCCAGGCCAGCAGCCGCTTGTGCGGGTCCCGCTCGCGTTCGCCGCGGTCGAGGACCGAGCGGTCGCGGGTGGCCGGTTCCTGGGGGTCGGGGACCTCGTCCTCGGACCAGCCGTGCGCGGCGAACTCCCGCTTGCGGCCCCGCCGTACGGCCTCCGCGAGCTCCGGGTCGGTGTGGTCGGTGAAGTACATCCAGGGAGTGCTCGCCCCCCACTCCTCGCCCATGAACAGCATCGGCACCGAGGGGCCGGTGAGGACGAGCGTCGCCGCGCAGGCGAGCAGTCCGGGGGAGAGCGAGGCCGAGAGGCGGTCGCCGAGGGCCCGGTTGCCGATCTGGTCGTGCGTCTGCGCGTACCCCAGGAAGCGGTGGGCGGGGGTGCGCTCCCGGTCCACCGGGCGCCCGTGGTGGCGGCCGCGGAAGGCGGAGTACGTGCCGTCGTGGAAGAAGACGCGGGTGAGGGTCTTGGCGAGCGCCGCCATCGGGGCGCGCGCGAAGTCGGCGTAGTAGCCCTGGGACTCGCCGGTCAGGGCGGTGTGCAGGGCGTGGTGGAAGTCGTCGTTCCACTGGGCGTGCACACCGAGACCGCCGAGCGTGCGCGGGGTCGTCATGCGCGGATCGGCGAGGTCGGACTCGGCGATCAGGAAGTGCTGGCGGCCCTGCTCCTTCGCCAACTCGTCCACAGCCTCCGACAGTTCCTCCAGGAAGGGCAGCGCCCGGGTGTCGGCGAGGGCGTGCACCGCGTCGAGCCGCAGCCCGTCGATCCGGTAGTCCCGCAGCCAGGCGAGCGCGCTCCCCAGGAAGTACGCCCGGACCTCGTCCGAACCCGGCGCGTCCAGGTTCACCGCCGCGCCCCACGGCGTGTGGTGGGTGTCCGTGAAGTACGGCCCGAAGGACGGGAGATGGTTCCCCGACGGGCCCAGGTGGTTGTGCACCACGTCGAGGACCACGCCCATGCCGAGGCCGTGCGCCGCGTCCGTGAACCGCTTCAGCGCCTCCGGCCCGCCGTACGGCTCGTGGACCGCCCACGGGGCCACCCCGTCGTACCCCCAGCCCCGCACCCCGGGGAACGGGCACAGCGGCATCAGCTCCACATGGGTGATGCCGAGGCCCGCGAGCTCCCCGAGCCGCGCGGCCGCCGCGTCGAGCGTGCCCTCCGGGGTGAAGGTGCCGACGTGCAGTTCGTACAGGACGGCGCCGCGCAGCCGCAGCCGCGGGGACTCGTGGCGCCAGGTGTACACCGAGTGGTCGACGACCGCGCTCAGGCCGTCGGGCCCGTCGGGCAGCCGGCGCGAGCGAGGGTCGGGCAGCACGGGTCCGTCGTCGAGCGAGAAGCCGTACCGGTCGCCGTCCTCGGCGGCCACCACGCCCGTCCACCAGCCGTCCCGTTCGGCGTCCCGGTCCAGGGCATGGGCGGAGCCGTTCAGCTCCAGCGTCACCCGGTCACGGGCGCTCGGCGCCCACACCTCGAAGAGCACGGGAATCCCCTCGTCGACGGTCCACTCACTCCACCACCGCGACCATCCTGGCAGTCAGGACCCCGACTCGCCCGGCGCGTCCCACACGCAGTCGATCGCGCGGGCGAGGGACGCCGCCGTCGGTACGTTCCCCAGGTCCGTCGCCGCACGGATCCGGGGCACGCCGGTGGCGGCCGGGATCCGGGTCCCCTCCGCCAGGATGTCGTCGGTGTACCCGTTCCCGCGATGGGCGGCCGGCACACCGGTGTACGCGATGACGTGGTGGTGGCCGTTCCGCGCGGGCACGACGAAGCCGACCGGCGCGCCGCTCCCCGGCAGTTCGGCGGCGCGCCACCACGCGCGCGGCGAGGAGCGGAGCGCGAGCCCCTCCCCGGGGTCCCTGGTGCGAGGACCGCGGACCGTCACGGCGAGCCCGCCACGGCCGGTACGGAGTTTCCAGGTCAGCGGCCCTTCTGGACACGTCGGGGCCGACGGACCGACAATCTCGGATGTGACGACCCCTTTCGAGCTTCCGGCGAACTCCCCTCGGCTGACCGACGCCGAGCGGGACCGCGCGCTGGTGCTGCTCCGTGAGGGTGCCGCCCAGGGCCGCCTCTCTCACGACACCTTCCTCTTCCGGATGGAGCGCGCGCTCCAGGCCCGCCGGCCGGACGAACTCGCCCTGCTCACCGCCGACCTGCGGACCGAGGGCACCTGGACCCGGCGGGTGGTCGGCGCGGTGGAGCGGATGTCCGCGTTCACGGCGCGGATCGGGCGGGCCTGGAGCGCGGAGCGGCTCCCGAAGCTGCTGCTGCCCCACCCCGGCCCGCACCCGCTGCGGATCGGGCGCGACCCGGTCAACGGGCTGCGGCTCAGCCATGAGACGGCCTCCCGGCTGCACGCCGAACTCTCGCTGCAGGGCGGGATGTGGGTGCTGCGCGACCTCGGTTCGACCAACGGCACCACCGTCAACGGACGGCGGGTCACCGGCGCCGTGGTCGTGCGGGCGGGGGACGTGGTCGGCTTCGGCCAGATGTCCTTCCGGCTGTCGCACGACTGACCCCCCCCTCGCGTTCACTCGTTCGGCGGTACGTGGCGGGCGGCGCGGGCCGCGCGGTGATGGGCTGGGCAGACGCGCGCCACGATCTCCGGCCGCGGCACCCACCGCCGATCGACAGGGGGCGAGATGAGCGACGCGCCGAACCGCGAGCCGGACCGGGCCATACGGGGCGAGCGGCCGGAGGAGCCCGGGGACCCCTGGACACGACTGCCGTCGATGACCCCGGCGACGCCCTCGGCCGCGGTCCCCGGACGCGTACGGGCCCTGGTCGGTCCGGCCGCCGGGCCCTTCCCGCCCGGTGGTCGGACCGTCGCGCCGAGCCCCCTCGACCCCGGTGCCTCGCTGGACCCGCACGGGATCCACCGGACCCTGCGCGAGGAGTTCCCGCTCACGTACGACCCGCTGCTGCGGGCCTGGGTCCTCAGCCGGTACGCGGACGTGGCCACCGCGCTCACCGACGAGCGCTTCACGCACGGGCACCGGCCCGGCGACCCGCCGTGCGCGCGGGCCCATGTCGACGTCGACGTCGAGGCCCTGCGCGCGGTCACCGAACGCACCGCCTACGTCCTGGCCCGCCGGATCGCCGAACGGTCCCGGGCGGACCTGGTCGCCGACTTCTGCCACTGGCTGCCGGCCGGCACCGTCGCCGCTGCCGTCGGCGTGCCCTACCGCGACATGATGCGGCTCGTCCGCGGCCGGGCGGCGGGCGCGCTCGCGGGGGAGTGCGGCGGCCAGATCGCCGTACGGGAGAAGGCGCTCGCCTCCTTCCTCGGCAACGTCCTCGCCGACCCCGACCAGGTCGCCGCCCTCCGCGACGCGCCCGTCGGCCTCGTCGCCCGCGCCTGGACCGAGTCGCTGCGCCGGGACCCGCCCGTGCAGATCGCGGTGCGCCGCACCAGCGCCGAGGTGCCGGTGAGCGGCGGTGTCGTCCCGGCGGGCGCGTCCGTCGCCCTGCTCGTCGGCTCGGCGGGCCGCGATCCGGAACGCTTCCGCGAGCCGAACCGCTTCGATCCGTTCCGGGACGAC
Organism: Streptomyces sp. NPDC006197; assembly: GCF_040613865.1. NCBI lineage: Bacteria > Bacillati > Actinomycetota > Actinomycetes > Kitasatosporales > Streptomycetaceae > Streptomyces > Streptomyces sp. NPDC006197. Next base: position 38,937 of record NZ_JBEXSZ010000035.1, read on the forward strand.
CCGGGACAGCTCACCTACGGGGCGGGCTTCTGCCCGGCGGTCCTCCTCGCCGGGCTCGAAGCGGAGTACGCCCTGCGCGCCCTCTTCACGGCCATGCCCCGCCTGCGTCTCGCCGACGGCTTCCGCCCCGTGTTCACGGGCCTCATCACCCGCGCGCCGCGGAGCCTGATCGTCCGCCCGGGCGGCTGAGCGGCCTCCGACCGCTGTTAGGGTGACGTGTGCTCGTCAAAGGGCGCCCGTTCCACCACTTTCCACGGGGATTCAAAAACAATGAAGATGCGTCATGTCCGCGCGATCGCCGTCTTCGGCATCGCGATCGTCGCCCTGACGGGTGCCCGCGGCTCGCACGGCGGCAGCTGCGGCGGCAGCAGCTCTGGCAGCCACAGCAGCGGCAGCAACCACAGCGACAACGACGGCACCACGGGCAGCAGCTCCGGCGGCTCCGTGTCCGGCGGCTCCAGCAGCTCGAACAAGGCCGTGCGCGACGTCACGATCGACGAGTGCAAGTACGACGAGACCACCAAGAACCTCGTCGCCCGGGTCACCATCAAGAACGACGGCCTGCTGGACTACGACTACGACGTCACGATGAAGTTCACCGGCGACGCCGGTGGCACCGCCGTCCCGGCCACCGCGACGAAGTCCGCCATCGCCGTCACGGCGGGCGCCTCCCAGAGCGCCGAACTGACCACCCCGTACACGGGATCCGGCGACGGCTCCGAGTACACCAAGTGCGAGGTCACCCGCGCCTCCCGCTCCTGATCACTCCCGGCTTCCCGACAGGACCCGGTCCGCGGACGCGGCCGGGTCCTGTCGGCCGGAGCGCAGGACGGAGGCGAGCAGGAGGACGCCGGGGAGGATTCCGGCGGTCACCCTGACGGCGGTGACGGGGGCGCCGAGCGCCGCGAGCACCAGGCCCGTCGCACCGCAGGCGGTGATCGAGGCGGCGAGGACGTGGAGCGCGGGTCTGCGCCAGGCCACCGCCAGGCCGAAGAAGTGCACGCCGACCACGAAGGCGATCCAGCCCACGGCCGCCTGCGGTACGTGCAGCACGCGGCTGATCACCAGGAGCCCGGCCGCGAGGCCGAGGACCTCCGCCGCCACCACGTACCAGTAGCGGCGCCCGAATCCGGTGGCGGATTCGGTGGCGGTCCCGGCCGCCGGCGCTGCCGGGCCGCGCCGGCGCCCGAACACCACCACGCCCAGGAACGCGGCGATCGCGAGGAGACGCAGCGGCGTCGCGACCGCCGTCGGCAGGGTGCCCGCGTTGGCCTGGACGAACACGAGCCCGAAGGCGGCGCCGATGAGCCGGCCGGTTTGATCCTTTGTCATGATCATCAGCTTGTCACGGGCGGAGACGGCGACTCACCCCACCCGGTCACTCCGCCCGGTCCTTCCGCCCGGCTCCCCCCCGCCCGGTCCTTCCGCCCGGCTCACCCCCGCCCGGTCACTCCATCCGGGCGAGCAGTGCCACCGGCCGCTCCTCGAACAGTTCCGCCAGCTTCACCTCCGTCGCCGGACCGCCCGTGAACTCCCGTACCCCGTCGAGCGCGTCGACCCACCGCCCCTCGGGCAGCACCAGTTCCGTGTCCTGCCAGCCGCCCGCCCGGGCGAGCCGCAGGGAGAGCCGGGTCACGGCCGTGACCACCCGGCCGGAGCGGGCGAAGGCCAGACAGTGCGCGGCGGCCGGGCCCTCCGCTGCCAGCGGGACGTACGTGCCGCCCGCGCCGAAGGCCTCCGGGTGCGCGCGCCGCAGCCGCAGCGCCGCCCGGACCAGGGCGGTCCGCTCGTCCTCCGGGCCGACCGCGAACGGCGCCCGGTTGTCCGGGTCGACGAGCGCCCGGTACTCCCGCTCCGTGTTCTGGTACAGCTCCGGCACCCCCGGCATCGTCAGCTGGGCGAGCGCGGCCCCGAGCGCGTGCGCCCGGATGTGCGGCTCCAGGGCGAAGGCCGCCTCCGAGGCCGTCCGGAGCGGGATCCGGCCGGGCCCGGCCGCCGCGAACTCGGCCACCGCCCGCTCGTACTCCTCGTCCGGCTCCGTCCAACTGGTCCGGAGCCCCGCCTCCCGCACGGACTTGAGGATCGCGGGGACCAGCCGGTCCGCGTCCGGGGCGCCGAGGCCGAAGGCCGTCTGCCAGGCCGTCCACGCCACGTGCGGATCGGGCGCGGGCACCCCGGCGACCTCGGCGAGGAGCTCAGCCCACACCTCCGGGCACTGGGAGAGCACCGCGATCCCGGCCCGGACGTCCGCGCTGCGCTTGGTGTCGTGCGTGGAGAGCACGGTGCCGGTGTCGGGCCAGTCCCGGGCGATCCGCAGGCAGTACGCGTGGAACTCCTCCACCGGCACCGCCGGCCGTCCCGCGTCGCCGCCGACCTCGTTCGCGGAGAGCAGCGGCGTGTACCGGTAGAAGGCGGTGTCTTCCACGGACTTGGCCCGCAGCGCGGACGAGGTCTGCGCGAACCGGGCGCGGAACGCCCGGTGTTCGGGCCCGTCGCCGCGCTTTCCGAGCGCCAGGTCCCGTACGGCGTCGACCGCCGTCGCCTCCTCGGGCACCGCGAACGCGGCCTTCGCGCCGCGCGCCGCCTCCGGGGTCAGTGCCTCCTCGCCGCCGGTCCGGTAGGGGCGGTAGACGGGGACCCGGACGAGGAGCTCCTGGATCGCGGTGCGCAGCGCCCAGGGGGCGTGGTCCCGCAGCTCGGGGTCGGTGGCGCAGATCCGGCCGGCGATCCGGGTCAGTGCGGCCGTCTCGGCGGCCAGGTCGTGGCCGACCACCTCGTACGCGGCGCGGTGCGCGGTCGCCTCCCAGCGGCCGCCCCGGTCCCCGGCCTTTCCGACGAACTCCCGGTAGAGGTCGGTGAGTTCGTCGGCGCCCACCGGGTCGGTGAAGACGCCGTCGAGCTGCCGCAGCGCGTCGTACCCGGTGGTGCCCGCGACCGGCCAGGCGGCGGGCAGGACCTCGGACCCCGTGAGGATCTTCTCGACGACCGTCCAGCACCGCCCGCCGGTCGCCGCCGCCAGGTCCTCCAGATAGCCCTGCGGGTCGGCGAGCCCGTCCGGGTGGTCGATGCGCAGCCCCTCGATCACCCCGTCCGCGACCAGCTCCACGATCTTCGCGTGGCTCGCCGCGAACACCTCGGGGTCCTCCACCCGCACCCCGATCAGGTCCGAGATGGTGAAGAAGCGGCGGTAGCCGAGCTCGGTGCGGGCGAGCCGCCACCAGCCGAGCCGGTACCACTGGGCGTCGAGCAGCTCGTCGAGCGGCAGCCCCTCGGTGCCCGCGCGGAGCGGGAACTCCTGGCCGTCCAGGTGCAGGGACCCGCCGGAGACCCGGAACCGGTCCCGTACCTCCGGGAGCCGCGCGGGCAGCACGGGGAGCAGCACCCGGCCGTCCCCGGCGCGCCAGTCGATGTCGAACCAGCGGGCGTACGGCGAGTCGGGGCCCTCGCGGAGCACGGCGCGCAGCGCGTGGTTGTGGCGCGGGGAGGCCGCCATGTGGTTGGGCACCAGGTCCACGACGAGCCCGAGGCCGTGCGCCCGCGCGGTCGCCGCCAGGGCCCGCAGCCCCTCCTCGCCGCCCAGTTCGGCCCGTACCGAGCGGTGGTCGGTGACGTCGTAGCCGTGGGTCGAGCCGGGCACCGCCTCCAGGACGGGGGACAGGTGCAGATGCGAGACCCCGAGGCCGGCCAGGTACGGCACGGCTCGCTCGGCGGCCGCGAACGGAAACTCCGGCTGGAGCTGCAGCCGGTAGGTCGAGGTGGGTGGAATGGGCGTCATGCGAACGTACGTACCCCGTCGGGAGGCTTCTGTGTCATCGCCCCATGCACCCGTTCGAGTGCATCGCGTTACGTTCGCGTGATGCTTCGGACGTATCGCGACACGCTGTCCCTGCTCGGCCCGGCCCTTCCGGTCGTCTCCTTCCTCGGCCGGCTGCCCACCGCCATGTGCCAGCTCGGCAGCCTGCTCCTGGTCGCCGAGACCAGCGGCTCGCTCGCCACCGCGGGCCTCACGGGCGGCGCGCTCGCCGCCGGACAGACCGTCGCCGGGCCCGTCATCGGCCGGCTCGCCGACCGCCACGGCCAGCGCGGGATCGTCCTCGCGGCCTCCCTCGCCAACGCCGTCGCCGTCACCGCCCTGGTCCTCGCCGCCCTCGCCGAGGCCGCCACCGGCCCGCTCATGGCGCTCGGGGCGCTCGCCGGGGCCACCGTCCCGCAGGTCGGACCGCTCGCCCGGACCCGTTCCGTGGCCCTCGCCCGCCGCTCCGGCGCGGACGACCGCCTCGTCGGCGCGGTGCTCTCCTTCGAGGGCACCCTCGACGAGGTCTCCTTCGTCCTCGGCCCGGCCCTCGTCGGTCTCGCCGCCGCCCTCGCCCACCCCGCCGCCGCACTCCTCCTGGCGGCGCTGCTGCTCGCCGGCTGCGGGACGGCCTTCGCCCTCCACCCGACGGCCCGGGCGACCGCCCCCGAAGCGCCGGCCGTCTCCACCCGTACGGGTGCCGCCGAACGGACGCGGCTGCCGGGATCCGCGTACGCCCTGCGCGGCACGATGGTCCTCCAGGGCGCCATGTTCGGCGCCTCGCAGGCCGGGATCACCGCCCTCACCGAGGAGCTGGGCGCGCCCGCCCAGGCCGGGCTCGTCTACGCGGCCATGGGCGTCATGAGCGCCGCCGTCGGCCTCTCCATGGCCGCCGTGCCCGCCCGGATCGGACTCGCCACCCGCTGGCGCGCCGCCACCGCCGGCCTCGTCGTCCTCTCCGCGCCGCTGCTCCTGGTGGACTCCCTGGCCGCGCTGTACGCGGTCGTCGTCGTCCTCGGCGCCGCCTACGCCCCGCACCTGATCACCGTCTTCGGGCTCACCGAGCGGACCGTGCCGGCCGCCCGGCTCGCCGAGTCGATGGCCTTCCTCACCAGCGGGATCGTGGGCGGCCAGGCCCTCGCCCTCGCCCTCTCCGGCCGGCTCGCCGAAGGCCACGGCGCCCCCGCCGCCTTCGCGGTGGCGGTGGGGGCGGCCGTGGCCTGCGCGGTGCTGTCCTGGACGGTCCGGGTCACCGCTCCGGTACGGGAGGAACTCAGGCCGGTCGCTTGATCCCGTACGAGGACCCGGGCAGGTCGCTTGATCCCGTACGGGGTCTCAGGCCGGCCGCCCGACCCCCGTACGGGAACTCAGGCCGGCCGGCGCAGCACGGTCAGGCTGAGCGGCGCCAGCGTCACCCGTTCGCCGGCCGCCAGCTCCGGGCCCTCCCTCGGCGGCATGCCCTCCGGGTCCGAGGTGTCCACCACCATGCGCCAGCAGCGCCCGTGGCTGTCCGGCACCGCGAACTCCAGCTCCTTCGAGGAGGCGTTGAACATCAACAGGAAGGAGTCGTCGGCGATCCGCTCCCCCTGCGTGCCCGGCTCCGAGATGGCGTTGCCGTTGAGGAAGACGGTCAGCGCCTGGGCGTGCGCCGCCTGCCAGTCGCGGGAGGTCATCTCCTCGCCCTCGGGCGTGAACCAGGCGATGTCGGTCAGCTCGTCGTGGGTGCCCTCCACCGGCCTGCCGTGGAAGAAGCGGCGGCGCCGGAAGACCGGATGGTCCCGGCGCAGCCGGACCATCGCCTGGGTGAACCGCAGGAGCGTGGTGTCCGCGTCGGCGTTCTCCTTGGGCCACCGCACCCAGGAGACCTCGTTGTCCTGGCAGTACGCGTTGTTGTTGCCGCCCTGCGTCCGCCCGAACTCGTCGCCGTGGCTGAGCATCGGCACGCCCTGCGAGAGCATCAGCGTGGCGAGGAAGTTGCGCATCTGGCGGGCGCGCAGCTCGGCGATCCCGACGTCCTCGGTCTCGCCCTCCGCCCCGCAGTTCCAGGAGCGGTTGTAGCTCTCGCCGTCCCGGTTGCCCTCGCCGTTCGCCTCGTTGTGCTTGTCGTTGTACGAGACGAGGTCGCGCAGGGTGAAGCCGTCGTGGCAGGTGACGAAGTTGACCGAGGCGAGCGGGCGCCGCCCGTCGTCCTGGTACAGGTCGGAGGAGCCGGTGAGGCGCGAGGCGAACTCGGCGAGGGTGCGGGGCTCGCCGCGCCACAGGTCCCGCACGCAGTCCCGGTACTTGCCGTTCCACTCGGTCCACAGCGGCGGGAAGTTGCCCACCTGGTAGCCGCCCTCGCCCACGTCCCACGGCTCGGCGATCAGCTTCACCTGGCTGACCACCGGGTCCTGCTGCACCAGGTCGAAGAAGGAGGACAGCCGGTCCACCTCGTGGAACTGGCGGGCCAGGGTGGCCGCCAGGTCGAAGCGGAAACCGTCCACGTGCATCTCGGTCACCCAGTACCGCAGGCTGTCCATGATCAGCTGGAGCACGTGCGGGGAGCGCATGAGCAGCGAGTTCCCGGTGCCGGTGGTGTCCATGTGGTACCGGCGGTCGTTCGCGAGCCGGTAGTACGAGGGGTTGTCCAGGCCCCGGAAGGAGAGCGTCGGGCCCAGGTGGTTGCCCTCGGCGGTGTGGTTGTAGACCACGTCGAGGATGACCTCGATGCCCGCCTGGTGCAGCGCCCGGACCGCCGACTTGAACTCCAGGACCTGCTGGCCCCGGTCGCCCCAGGACGCGTAGGCGTTGTGCGGGGCGAAGAAGCCGATCGTGTTGTAGCCCCAGTAGTTGGAGAGCCCCGCGTCCACGAGCCGGTGGTCGTTCACGAACTGGTGAACGGGCATCAGTTCGAGCGCGGTCACGCCCAGGTCCTTCAGATGGCCGATGACCGACGGGTGCGCGAGCCCCGCGTACGTCCCGCGCAGCTCCTCCGGAAGGTCCGGGTGGAGCATCGTGAGGCCCTTCACATGGGCCTCGTAGATCACCGTGTGGTGGTACTCGGTGCGCGGGCGCCGGTCGTCGCCCCAGTCGAAGTACGGGTTGACCACGACCGAGGCCATGGTGTGCGGGCCCGAGTCGAGGTCGTTGCGCGCGTCGGGCCGCCCGAACGGGTAGCCGTAGACCGCCTCGCCCCACTTGATCTGTCCCGACACCGCACGGGCGTACGGGTCGAGCAGCAGCTTCGCCGCGTTGCAGCGCAGCCCGCGCTCCGGCGCGTACGGGCCGTGCACACGGAACCCGTACCGCTGACCGGGCATCACGCCCGGCAGATAGGCATGTCGTACGAACGCGTCGGTCTCGCGCAGTTCCACCGCCGTCTCCGAGCCGTCGTCGTGCAGCAGACACAGCTCGATCCTGTGGGCGGCCTCCGAGAAGACCGCGAAGTTGGTTCCCGCTCCGTCATAGGTGGCGCCCAAGGGGTACGCCTGTCCCGGCCAGACCTGCATGGATACGACTCTTCCTCTTCTGTCCGGGTTTTGTAGGTGTTCTTCGGCCAGATCCTGCCCGAAAGAGTGGCAACCTCCTAGGACTTCGCCCCGTCCTACCGGGTGACCGCAGACCAAGAGGGGGATAGAGGGGGAAGTGTGTACGAAATAGCACGCCGCCACCTGGGGAAGGTGGTGGCCGGAGCGGCCATGGCGGTGACGGGGACCGCCGTCGCGGTCGCGATCAGCCTTCCGGGATCGGCAGGAGCGAACGATTCCGCCGGAACCGGGGGATCCACCGGAGTCGCCGGCGCCGCCGGAGTCCCCGGTGCGACGGCGGGCGGTGGCTCGGCCGGGGCCACCGGGCAGGGGGAGACCGGAGAGCAGGCCGCGGGCTCCGCGCCGCGGCCGGCCACCGTGGTCCCGCCCGCGGCCGAGGGGGAGAAGGGCGTCGGAGGCGACCCGCTCACGGACGACGAGCTCACCCGGGCCGAGGCGCTGGCGCTGGCCCCGCCCGCCGCCTCCGCCCAGCAGGACGTCACGGGAGGCCGGGGCCCCCAGCGCCTCGGCACCCGGCTCGCCGACCCGGTCCCGGGCGACGCCTCGCGCCGCGCCGAGGTCCGCCTCTACGACTACGGGCGGGACGAGCTCATCACCAGGACCGTCAATCTCGGCACCGGCAAGGTCGAGAGCTCCGGAGCACAGCGCGGGGTCCAGCCCTCCGCCCACCCCGACGAGCTGCGCGAGGCCCTGGAACTGATCCTCGCGAGCCCGCTCGGCAAGGGCGTCAAGGAGGACTACAAGGACGCCACCGGCAAGGAGCTGACCTCCAGCGAACAGCTGTGGTTCAACGGCGACGTCTACCGCACCTACCGCGAGACCCGTGTGCCCGCGGCGCTCGCCCGCTGCGGAGAGCACCGGTGCGTCCGGCTCGTCACCAAGGTCCTCAACGGGGCCTGGATCGACACCCGGAACCTGATCGTCGACCTCTCCGCGAGGACCGTCACGCGCGTCGGCTGACCACCGGCCCGGCCACTCCACAGCCTCACGACACGTACGAGGGAGTACGTCCCCATGTCCATCCAGCGAATCCGGAACGGGCGCACCCGCAAGCGGGGCGCCGTCCTGACCGCCGCCGCCCTGCTCGGCACCGCCACGGCCGCCGCCGGCCCCGCGAGCGGCGCCGTCGCCGCCCCCCACCCGCCGCCCCCGACACACGCGGCGCGCCCCGCGACGACGCCCGACTGCTCGGCCGCGTACCGCATCACGCAGAAGCTCGACGGCGGCACCACCTGGCGCATGTGCTGGCGCTACGACACCGACGCCGGGCTCACGCTCGACCGGGTCACCTACCAGCCGCCCGGCGCCGCCGCGCCCATCCCCGTCCTCAACAGCGCCCGGCTCGCCCAGATCCACGTGCCGTACGACGACGGCGGCGCCGAGTACGACGACCTCACCGGCGCCGGCTTCGGCTACGGCCTGCAGAACCTCAAGCCGGCCGAATGCCCGGGCGGCACCCTCACCACCGTCAAGGTGGCCGAGGTCGGCGACGTCAAGGGCCTGTGCACCACCACGCGGGCGCGCGGGCACGCGTACCGCATGGCCAGCGACGGCGGCTCCAAGGTCTGGCAGGCCCAGGCCAAGGACCTGCTCGTCTACACCGTCAACAAGGTCGGCTGGTACGAGTACATCACCGAGTGGCGCTTCACCGCCGACGGCACCATCGGCGCCAACGTCGGAGCCACCGGCAGCCTCTCGCCCGTCGACTACAACGCCACCGACGGACGCGGCTGGCCCCTCGGAAAGGGCGCCCGCGGCTACGCCACCAGCCACGCCCACAACGTCTTCTGGAAGCTCGACTTCGGCCTGGACGGCTCCACCAAGGACCGGATCGAGCAGTTCGACTCCACCGTCACCGCACCCCCCGCGGGCGGCGGCGGACCCACCGTGAAGACCAAGCGGACCGTCGTCACCAAGGAGCTCGCCGGCGACGCGAAGAACATGCGCTGGTGGCGGGTGGTCAGCGGCACCGGCAAGAACGCCGACGGCCACGCCCGCTCGTACGAGATCGTGCCCGGCCACACCGACACCCACGCGGGACGCGGCTTCACCAAGCACGACGTGTACTTCACCCAGTCCCGCGCCTGCGAGAAGTTCGCGAGCAACAACATCGGCGGCTGCGCGGCCGGCGCCGGTGACAGCGTGGACAAATGGGTCAACGGTGAGACTCTGACCAAACCGTCCGTGTGGGTCAACATCGGGTTCCACCACATCGCCCGGGACGAGGACCAGCAGCCGATGCCGGTCCACTGGCAGGGCTTCCAGCTCGCGCCCAGGGACGTAACCGCTATGAATCCGCTCACTCCGGCCGATCTCGCCTCCCAGAACGGCCAGCCCGATCTGGGGAGTTGAGGAAGCAGCCTGACGATCCTGCTGCACCGCCTCCCGCTCGCGGAGTACCCTTCCTTGATCGTTGTCACATGGTCATCCTGTCCGCCGGAACGGGTGTCCGGGAGCAGAAGGCGGTGCGCGGGTGAGCTCGGGAGGTCTGGAGCTGCCCTCAGGTGACGCGGGTCACGAGGGGGGTCCGGCCGACCCCGCAGAGGCGCCGCCGGGCGCGGCCGTGCCGCCCGGCACGGTCACCGTCGGCCGGCCGGTGGAGATCGGGGCGGAGCTCGACTGGGGCCCCGAGGCCTGGAGCGAGGTCCGCACCCGGGCCCAGCGCGCCGGCCGCGCCTACATCTGGCTGAATCTCGTCGAACAGCGGCTGCGGGCCGTGGTCGCCGCCGTCCTGCGACCCGTGTACGAACCGGTGCACGGCGAGGACTGGGTGGTGGCCGCGGCCGGGCCCGCCGGCCAGGAATGGGTCCAGCGGGCCGTCGCCGTCCGCGAGGTCTCCCGGCGCAAGGGCTACCTCCTGGACCCGGCCGACGACAACGTGCTGAGCTTCCTCACGCTGCCGCAGCTGCGCGAGCTGATGGTGCAGCACTGGCCCTGCTTCGAGCCCTACTTCGACGACCGGCGCGAGGTCGAGCTCGCCCTCGACGAGCTGGAGGTCACGCGGAACGTGGTCTCCCGCAACCGGGCGCTGTCGCTGACCGTCCTCGCCCAGTCCGAGCGGGCCTCCGCCCGCATCCTGGAGATCCTCGGCGGCGGTGCCGGGGTGCCGTCCGCCGACCGGCTGCCCGTGGACGCGGTCGAGGACCTCGTCGGCGACCGGTACGCGGACGTCGTCTCCGTCCACCCCGACCGGGTCCGGCTGCAGCGGCAGCTGCCCGCCGAGGACCTCTTCGGCGGCGCCCGCCGCCTCGACGCCACCGGCATAGGCCTCAACCTGCTCGTGCAGAACTTCTCCGGCCGCCGCATGGTCCGGCTCGCCGAGTCCGGCTGCCGCACCCGGCTCCTCTTCCTCAACCCCGCGAGCAGCGCCGTCAAGCGCCGCGAGCGCGAACTCGGCCTGAAGAAGGGCGAGCTGAGCCGCTCGGTCGAGATGAACATCCTGCACATGCGCCGGGTCCGCTCGAAGCTGCGCGACCCGGGCGCCTTCCAGATCCACGTCTTCGACGAGACCCCGCGCTTCACCGCCTACCTGGTGGACGGCGACGGACCGGACGGCGTGGGGGTCGTCCAGTCGTACCTGCGCCGGGCCCGTGGCATGGAGGCGCCGGTCCTCGTCCTGCGCGGCGGCGGACGGAACGTCGTCCGGCACGGACAGTCCGACCGTGACGGAGATCACGGACTTTTCGAGACATATCGGGAGGAGTTCGAGTCCGTCTGGCTCGACTCCCGGCCCGTCTCCTGACCCGCCCCCGGGGGGCGGCCGGGGACGTTGTCAGTGGTGCGTGCGAGGGTGGTCAGCACCACGGGGGAGATCACGTAAGGAGGACCCGATGGCTTGGCACGCGGAACCGCTGGTCGGCTTCGACCTGGAGACGACCGGCACCGACCCGCTGGAGGCCCGTATCGTGACGGCCTCGATCGTCGGCTTCTGCGGCGGCCGGGTGTCCCGGCAGCGCGACTGGCTCGCCGACCCGGGCGTTCCCGTGCCGGAGGAGGCCTCCGCGATCCACGGCATCAGCAGCGAGCGGGCCGCCGCCGAGGGCCGACCGGCCCGCGAGGTCGTCGACGAGATCGCGGAGACCCTGACCGGCTACTGGAAGCAGGGCGTGCCCGTCGTCGCGTACAACGCCTCCTTCGACCTCACGCTCCTCGCCGCCGAGCTGCGCCGCCACGGGCTTCCCTCACTGGAGGAGCGACTCGGCGGCGCCGGCATCGGGCCGGTGATCGACCCGTACACCATCGACCGGGCCGTCGACCGCTACCGGCGTGGCAAGCGCACCCTGGAGGCGGTCTGCGGGGAGTACGGCGTGGTGCTCGAAGCCGCCCACCAGGCCGCCGCAGACGCGCTCGCCGCCGTCCGGGTCGCCGTCGCGATAGCCGAGCGGCACCCGCAGGTGGCCGGTCTGGACCCGGCCGAGCTGCACGAGCGGCAGATCGGCTGGTACCGGGCCTGGGCCGAGAACTTCCAGGACTTCCTGCGCCGCAAGGGCGACGCGAAGGCGGTCGTCGACCCCGTGTGGCCCCTGCGGTCGGCCGTCGCGGTGGCCGGCTAGGAGTTCTCCTTCAGGAAGGAGAGCAGCAGTTCGTTCACCTTCTCCGGCTGGTCCAGCTGGAGCCAGTGCCCCGCGTCCTCGACCCGCTCGTAGCGCCAGCCGCCCGACACGTACTGCTCCGTCCCGGACATCGAGCGCTCGGTGAGGAACCGGTCGCCGGTCGACCACACGCCCATCACCGGCACGGACTCCGGCAGCGGGACCACCGGCGCCTCGGCGCCGAACAGGGCCTCCGCCGGCGCGCCCGCGCGGTAGATGTTCAGGGCGGCCGTCAGCGCGCCCGGTGCCCGCAGCGCCTCGATCACGGCCTCCGCGTCCGGGTGCTCGCCCAGCATGTCCCGCAGCCCCGCGAAGTCGTCCCGCGCCAGCCAGTCCTCGGCGAGCCCGGCCAGCTGGAACAGCAGCATGTACCAGGAGCGCTGCCGCTGCTCCCAGCCCGCCGACCGGATCGACGCCGGGTGCCCCACGGACAGGACGCTCAGGCTCCGCACCCGGTCGGGGAAGAACTGCGCCAGGCCCTGGGCGACGGCCGAACCCCAGTCGTGGCCCACCACATGGACCCGGTCCAGGTCGAGCCGGGCGAGGAGCTCGACCAGGTCGCCGACGTGCTTGCCCGGGTGGTACGCCTCCGGGCCGCCCTCGGGACGGTCGGAGGCGCCGAAGCCCCGCAGCGTCGGGGCGACGCACCGGAAGCCCGCCGCGGTGAGCGCGGCGACCTGGTGGCGCCAGAGGTGGTGCGAGTCCGGGAAGCCGTGCACCAGCAGGACCGCGGGGCCCTCGCCGCTCACCTCGACGTCCAGCGTGACGTCCGACAGTTCCACGCGCATCTTCAACACCCCGTTCGTTACCGGCCGGTTCGACGGGGAACATGATGTCAGAACGGATACCAGCGCACCTCGGGGTCGCCGTCCCGCAGCGAGGCCACCCGCCGCTCGAACTCGGCGAGCGCCTTCGGGTTCGAGGGCGCGTGCTGGGCCACCCACGCGCAGCTCGCGGTCTCCCGCGCCCCGCGCAGCACCGCGCACCCCTCCCACTCCCGGACGTCCCAGCCGTACGCCTCGGTGAAGGCCTCGTACGCCGCCGGGTCCAGGCCGTACCGGTCCCGGGAGAGGGCGAGGACCACGAGGTCGTGCTCGCGCAGGTCCGAGGAGAAGGTCTCCAGGTCCACCAGGACCGGGCCCTCGGGGCCCACGTGCACGTTCCGGGGGAGGGCGTCCCCGTGGATCGGGCCCGGGGCCAGGTGCGGGGTGAGCGCCGCCGCCGCCGGGGCGAAGGAGTCGCGCCGCTCCCGCAGGAACGCCGCGTCCGCCGGGTCGATCGCGTCCCCCGCGAGCCGCAGCCACCGCTCGACCCCGCCGAGCAGCTCACGGCGGGGGAGCACGAGCCCCGCCGGCTCCGGCAGCGCGTGCACGGCCCGCAGCAGCGGGGCCAGGTCACGGGGCTCCGTCGGCCGCACCGCCTCCGGCAGCCGGTGCCAGAGGGTGACCGGATGACCGTCCACGAGCCGGGGCTTCCCCTCGGCGGCCCGGACGGCCGGAACACCCGCCGTTTCCAGCCAGGAGGCCAGCGCGAGCTCCCGCTCGGCCCGTGCGAACAGCTCCGCGTCCCGGCCGACCTTCACCACCAGATCGCCCACCGCGAAGACCGCGTTCTCCCCGAGGGCGAGCAGCCGCGCCTCCGCGACCGGCAGCCCCGCCCCGGCCAGGATCCCCCGTGCCCGCGCCTCGTCCATCGACCTCTCCCTCACCTGTGCGTTCGAGCCAAAGTCTCCCACCCGCGCAGATCGTCCCGCAGGGCGCCTTGACGGTCCCACGCCCCGTCAGCACCATGACGGGGTCCCAGGACGGCGCATCGGACGGGGGTCGGCCCGTGAGCTCGGTGACCGCGACGAAACGGCCCGGCGGCGCGCGCACACCGCGTGCCGCCCCCGGGGCACGGCCACGCGGCCCCGACCTCGGAGCCTGGTTCCTGGTGCTCCCGGCACTCCTGCCGATCCTGGTCCTCAGCGTCGGCCCGCTCCTCTACGGCATCGCGCTCGCCTTCACCGACGCCCAGTCCGGCCGCACCCAGGCCACCCGCTGGGTCGGCACCCTCAACTTCCAGGACCTGCTGCACGACACGCTCTTCTGGGAGTCCTTCCGCATCGGCGTGGTCTGGGCCGTCGGAGTCACCGTCCCGCAGTTCCTGCTCGCCCTCGGCCTGGCCCTCCTGCTCGACCAGGACCTCCGCCTCCGCCGGCTGGCCCGGGCCCTCGCCATCATCCCCTGGGCGATGCCGGAGGTCGTCGTCGGCATCATGTGGCGACTCGTCTACAATCCCGACGCCGGCATCCTCAACGAGACCCTCCGGAACCTGGGCCTCGGCGAAGGCCACGACTGGCTCTCCGGACTCGCCACCGCCCTCCCCGCCGTCATCGTCGTCGGCGTCTGGGCCGGCATGCCGCAGACCACCGTCGCCCTGCTCGCCGGACTCCAGAACACCCCGCGCGAACTCCACGAGGCCGCCGCCCTCGACGGCGCCGGAGCCTGGCGCCGCTTCCGCGCCGTCACCTGGCCCGCGCTGCGCCCGGTGGCCCTCGCCGTCACCGCCCTCAACCTCATCTGGAACTTCAACTCCTTCGCCCTGGTCTACGTCCTGACCAGCGGCGGACCGGGCGGCCGGACCCGGCTCCCCATGCTCTTCGCCTACGAAGAGGCCTTCCGCTACGGGCAGTTCGGCTACGCCGCCGCCATGGGCTGCGTGATGGTCGCCGCCGTCTCGGTGCTCATCGCCCTCTCCCTCGTACGCCGTCTGAAAGGGGACCAGGACCGGTGAGCGCCCTGCGGACGAGCGGGCCCGCGCGAGCAGGCCAGTACCTGGCCCTCCTCGCGTACCTGGTCTTCCTCGCCTTCCCCTTCCTCTGGCTGGTCTCCACCGCCTTCAAGCCCGCACCCGAGCTGGCCTCGCTCCACCCCACCTGGATCCCGAAGGACCCCACCCTCGACAACTTCCGGCAGGCCTTCGACGAGCAGCCGCTGCTCGGGGCCGCCGCGAACAGCCTGCTCGCCGCGGTCTGCGCCGCCCTGATCGCGGTCGCCGTCGCGACTCCGCTCGCCTATGTGACGGCCCGCCACCGGGGCCGGCTCGCCGGCGCCGCCACCGGCTGGGTGGTGATCAGCCAGGCCTTCCCCTTCGTCCTCGTGATCATCCCGCTCTTCCTCGTCCTCAAGAACCTGCACCTGATCAACAGCGTCGTCGGCCTCGTCCTGGTCTACGTGGTCTGGTCGCTGCCCTTCGCCCTCTGGATGCTCATGGGGTACGTCAGGGCCGTCCCGGCCGAGCTGGAGGAGGCCGCCGCCGTCGACGGCGCCGGCCGGATCCGCACCCTGGTCTCGGTCATCGCGCCGCTGCTCGCCCCGGGCGTCGTCGCCACCGCCCTCTTCGCCTTCGTCACCGCCTGGAACGAGTTCTTCTTCGCGCTCGTCCTGCTCAAGTCCCCGGAGAAACAGACGCTCCCGGTCGTCCTCACCCACTTCCTCGGCGCCGAGGGAGTCGCCGACCTCGGCCCGCTGGCGGCCGCGGCCTTCCTCGCGACCCTGCCGTCCCTCGTCGTCTTCGCAGTCCTCCAGAAACGGATCGCGGGCGGGACGCTCGCCGGGGCGGTGAAGTCATGAGACGACGGATCCTCGCCCTCACCGCCGCCCTCGCCCTGCTCCTCACCGGCTGCGCCACCGGGGACGACGGTCCCGACGACGGCGTCGTACGGCTCCGGTTCCAGTCCCTCGCCTGGCAGAAGGAGTCCGTCGACGCCAACCGGCAGCTGGTGAACGAGTGGAACGCCGCCCACCCCGACATCCAGGTCGAGTACGTCCAGGGCAGCTGGGACTCCGTGCACGACCAGCTCCTCACCTCCTTCGAGGGCGGCGAGGCGCCCGACCTCATCCACGACGCCTCCGACGACCTGGCCGACTTCGCCTACGGCGGCCGGCTCGCCGACCTCCGCCCGCTGCTGTCCGAGCGGCTGCGCGCCGACATTCCCGCCACCGGCTGGGAGACCACCACCTTCGGCGAGGGCGTGTACGGCGTGCCCTTCCTCCAGGAACCCCGCGTCCTCATCGCCAACCGGAAGATCCTGGAGTCCTCCGGCGTCCGCGTCCCCACCCCCGGGAAACCCTGGAGCTGGACCGAGTTCCGGCAGATCGCCCAGGACCTCACCCGGACCATGGGACCCGGCCGTCACGCGGTCGCCTGGCCGCTCAGGGAACCCGTCTCCGTCAGCCTCAACCTCGGCGTCTCGGCCGGCGGCCGGCTCTTCCGCCGGGGCCCGGACGGCCGGGTCGTCCTCGACTTCACCGAGGCCGACGGCATCGTCCCCGGCACCGTCCACGACCAGGTCGTCACCGACCGGACCGCCCCGCGCACCACGCTCGGCAGCGGCGGCTCCGACACCCTCCCCGGCTTCTTCGCCGGCAAGTACGCCATGGTCCCCCTGGGCTTCGCCTACCGGCAGCAGATCGCGCAGCAGGCGCCCGAGGGCTTCGAGTGGACCGTGCTGCCCGCACCCGCAGGCGACGCGGGACTCGCCCAGGGCGTCTCCCCGCAGACCCTGTCGATCGCCGAGGACAGCCCCCACAAGAAGGAGGCGGCCCGCTTCCTCGACTTCTTCCTGCGCCCGGCGAACATGGTGCGGCTCGCGCGCGGCGACTGGATGCTGCCGACCGGCACGGCCGCCCTCGCCGACCCCTCCCTGCACACCGCGCGGGACGGCTGGGCGACCGGAGCGGCGGTGGCACGGTGGCTGCGGCCCGCGCCCGCGCAGTCCGTACGCGGCTATCCCGAGTGGAAGGACAAGGTGGCGACACCGGCCTTCCAGGAGTACTACAGCGGTGCCATCGACGGCGCGGAGCTGCGCAGACGCCTGGTCGAGGACGGCAACCGGGTCCTCGCCCGCTATCAACGCAGATGACGGATTCGTTATTACGAAACCTTGTTGAATAAGTCACAGATGGGTGAAGGGTCTTCTCCGCGCCCCCGCCATCGGACAGTGTTCGAACCGGCCACCGTGCCGCCCCCCACGAGGCGCGGTGGCCGCCTACATTTGCCCCCATGACGAAGACGAAGACCTACGCGGCCCTGCTCCGCGGCATCAACGTGAGCGGACACCGGAAGGTCCCCATGGCGGAGCTCCGGAGCCTCCTCGAAGGTCTCGGGCACACGGACGTCCGCACCTACCTCCAGAGCGGCAACGCCGTCTTCACCACCGACTCCGGCGCCGGCGAGGACGAGCTCAGGACCGCGCTGGAGGACGCGATCGAGGACCGCTTCGGCTTCCGCGTCGACTGTCTCGTCCGCGACGGCGACTACCTCGCCGCCGTCGCCGACGCCTGCCCCTTCCCGGCCGCCGAACTCCAGGGCAAGCAGCTCCACGCCTTCTACTACTCCGGGCCCGCCGACCCCGAGCGCTTCGCCTCCATCGACCGCGAGGCCTTCCTGCCCGAGGACTTCGCCCTCGGCGACCGCGTGCTCTACCTCTACACCCCCGAAGGCCTCGGGAAGTCCAAGCTGGGCGAGGCGGTCTCCCGGCCGTCCGTCGTGAAGGGCCTCGTCGCCACCGGCCGGAACTGGAACACCGTGCTCAGACTCATCGAGATGACACGGGAGGACTGAGCCCGAATGGCCCAGTCGAACGGCCACCGAATGGCCCGTGGCAGCGGGCCACCTCCTGACTAGGTTCGACATCATGACGAGCACCGAGACCACGCCCACCACCCACCGCCCCGCCGTCGACTTCTACTTCGACCCCGCCTGCCCCTTCGCCTGGATCACCTCCCGCTGGATCCTGGAGGTCGAACGCCACCGGGACATCGACCTCCGCTTCAAGGTCATGAGCCTGTACCTCCACAACGAGGGCAACACCCTCCCCGACTGGTACCGCGAGCTCGTCGACGCCTCCATCGGCCCCGTCCGGGTGGCGGCGGCCGCCGCCGAACAGCACGGCGAGGAGATCCTGCGCCCGCTCTACACCGCGTACGGCACCCGCATCCACGAGAAGAAGCAGAAGGACTTCGACGCCGTCATCGTCGAATCGCTCACCGAGGTCGGCCTGCCGCCCGAACTCGCCGCCGCCGCCCACGACCCCGCCTACGACGAGGCCGTCCGCCGCAGCCACGACGCGGGCAAGGACCCCGAGGCGGACGCGTACGTCGGGACGCCCACCCTCCACGTCGACGGGACGGTCTGGTTCGGGCCGGTGCTGCGGGCGATTCCGCGCGGCGAGCGCGCCGCCGAACTCTTCGACAGCTTCCGTGTCCTGGCCTCCCACCCCGACCTCTTCGAACTCAAGCGCACCCGCACGGGCGGGCTGGACTTCAGCTAGGGGGTTCCCTTCGGAGCATCTCGCGGGCCGAAGCAGGACCACGCTGGAGACGGTCCTGGCCGACAAGGCGTATTCGTCCCGGGCGATCCGCAGTCGTCCCCGCCGTCGCGGACGGCCCACCCACCCTCGCCGGCGCCGAGCAAGGACGGAGCGGTCCGGCGTGGACGTGTTCTCGGGCGGCCTGCTACCGCGGGACGTGGCCGGTGAGGGTTCGGACTTCGGCTATCAGACGCGTGACCAGGGCCTGAGGCGCACGATCGGTCCATACGACGGCAAGTTCGAAGCGCTCCGCGTCCGTGACCGGGATCCAGCGCACGCTGCCGGTGGGCAACAGCGCCTCGAGGGGACGCGGAGCGAACCAGACGCCACGGCCACGGCCGACTTCCAGCAGGCAGTCCTCGACCAGCGGGACGATCGCGCCGCGTGGCGCGGGGCCGCCGTCAGGCCGGGGGTCCACGATCCAGAACCGTTCGGCTTCCGAAGAGGTGAGGACATCGGGACGCACGACAGGATCGGCCGAGAGATCGGCGAGGGTCACGCTCGCGCGGTCGGCCAGGGGATGCCGGGTGGAGAGCGCCACGGCTCGGGGGTCGCTGCGGACCACCGCGTGGTGGAGCGCGCCGCCGCCGACCGGCAGCCACATGAAGGCCGCGTCGGCGCGCCCGCCCATGAGGAGTTCGAGTTCGTCCCTGGGGTGGCGTGCGGCGTTCAACGTCACCCGCAGGCCGGGAACCGACGCCTCGAGAACGTCGGCGAGGTCGATGGCGAACAGCGAGGTGGCGGTGGGGCAGCAGGCCAGCCGCAGAGTGCCGGCCTGGGCATCGGCCACGGCGCGCACCCGTTCGGCCAGCCGGTCGACGTCGTCGACGACGATCGCGCCTCCGGCGGCGAGTTCCTCCCCTGCGGCGGTGAGCAGGACGCCGCGGGAGGTGCGCACCAACAGGGCCGCGCCCAGGGCGTTCTCCAGATGCCGAACGTGAGCCGACACCGCCTGCTGTGTCAGGTGAAGCACGGTTCCGGCTCTGGTGATGGAACGCTCCTGCGCCACCGCCAGGAATGAACGCAGATGCCGGAGATCGATGTCGTTCACGACGATCACCATAACGGCCACAGCGATCCGCTGTGGCCGGCCCAGCGCATCGTTGTTTCCTCTCGCGGTGCTGCCACGTACAGAGTCGTCCTGGCGGTCGGAACGGCACCGCGAAGGCGTTGCGGGACAGCGCCGGTTCGGCCGACGGACGCCATCTGGTCCGGAAGCCGCCGGACGACCCCCGCGCCAGGGCGTTCTCCCGCCGACTTCAGCCCGCTTCGTTCCTCCCCACGTCATTCAGGAAAGGATCAGTCGTGACCACTCGAGAGAAGGTGAGCTTCCCCAGTACGGAGGCCACCCTGTTCGGCAACCTGTTCCTGCCCGACACGGCGGCCCCGGCTCCGGGGATCGTGGTGGCCGGGACGTGGACCAGCGTCAAGGAGCTGATGGCCGACCGGTACGCCGAGCGGCTCGCCGCCCGCGGATACGCCGCGCTGTC
>NZ_JBEXSZ010000036.1:0-47222 GCF_040613865.1 Streptomyces sp. NPDC006197
CGGCGGCCTCCGGGCGGTCCTCGCCTGGAAGCCCGCCGCGTACCGCATCACGATCGACGGGATCCGGCACGAGCGCACCGGCTACACCGTGGTCGACCCCCGGGGCGGCCCTCCGCCGTTCGCGGGTGTCGGGGTCACATCCGGGGCGGCCCTCCGCCGTCGCCAGCGGGGCGCTTCTCCGCCGTTCGCGGGTGTCGGGAACCGTACGCCTGCCCCGGTTCCGGTCGTCCGTGCGCGTGGCGAAGCCCTGGCGAAGGGCGGCGCGGCGGGGGCGCTCACTCCTTCGGGTGAGATCGCCGGGGGCTGTTCCATGGCGCCCCGCGCGGTCGGCAGAATCGACGCGGCCGCAGGGGCGGACCTGTGTGCCGCAGCGCTTCCGGGCGCTGTCGGGGCTCGGGAAGGGCCGTGCATGATCCGTACCAGGTCGTTGCTCGCCGATGGCTCCCGGCTCCGCCGGCTGGCCCCGCTCGCTCTTCCCACCACGTGGGGCGCCGTGGCCGTGGCATGGAAGTACGGCTGTCCGCTGGCCCGGCAGCCCGGGTTGCCCATGCGGATCGCCACCAGCGTCGTCTTCCTCACCGTCGGCCTCGGCATGGTGCTGGGCGTCCGGCACGGCCTCGCGCGGGAACTCGCCCGCGTCCGGGCCGTCGCGGCCGCCACCCAGCGGGTCCTGCTGCGCCCGCTGCCGGCCCGTCTCGACGGGCTCGCGCTGGCCGCCGGGCAGCTCTCCGCCTCCCGGGGCGCGTCCGTCGGCGGGGACCTGTACGAGGCGGTGGCCACCCCCTACGGCGTGCGGGTCGTCATCGGGGACGTCCGGGGCCACGGGCTGCCCGCGCTCGGTGCGGTGGTCGCGGTGCTCGGCAGCTTCCGCGAGGCCGCGCACGACGAGCCCGAACTCGCGGGGGTGCTGCGGCGTCTGGAGCGGGCCCTGGAGCGCCATCTGCGGGAGCGGGCGCGGGAGGAGCACCCGGCGCGGGCCGGGGCGGATCCCGAGCATCCGGCGGCGGAGGAGTTCGTCACCCTGCTGCTCGTGGAGGTCCGCTCCGACGGACGGCTCGCCGTCCTCAACTGCGGTCACCCCGGCCCGTACCGCCTCGGGAAGCGGGCGGAGCGGCTCGCGGTCGGGGACCCGCTGCCCCCGCTCGGGGTGCTGCCGCTGCCCGTCGGGATCGTGCCGTACACGGCGGCCCGGCTGCTGCCCGGCGAGACGCTGGTCCTGCACACCGACGGCGCGGAGGAGGCCCGTGACCGGCGGGGCCGGTTCTTCGCCCTCGACGCGGCGCTGGCCGGGGTATCGGGCGAGGCGCCGGCCGTCCTGGTCCGACGGGTCCACGCGGAGCTGCTGCGCCACACGGGCGGCCGGCTCGCCGACGACATCGCGCTGCTCGTCGTGCGCAACGACCGTGTCCGGGTGCCGGCGCAGCCCGCCGAACCCGGGCTGCGCCGGCCCCGGCCCGCCCCCTCCTCCCACCGCTGAGCGGAGGGGCGGGGCCGGCGCCGCCCGCCCCGCCACGGAGTGTCGGGCAGATCAGCGGGGCGGGCGACGTGGACCGGGCGGCCGCACTGATACGAGGGGGAGCCGGCGGCCCGGTCGTCGCCTTGCGGCGAGAAGCACAGTCAACCGGGGCCGGGGCGGGCGTGGCAGAGTACGCGGGCCGGGAGAACGGGTACTTCGTTCACACCCCGTGCGAAATCACCGGTACGAGGGGCTTCCGTTCGGTTCGGCCCGTATGAATTCGGCCACCGCTACGCTGAGTTCTCCGAGCGGAGCGGCCATGCGAGTGACCGGAGCGGCCATGCAGCCCAACACCTTGCTCGACGCCCTGCTCGACGAAGCGGGCGTCTCCCACGCCGGCCTGGCCGCCCATGTGAACCGGGCGGGCCGGGCCCGGGGCCTCGCCCTGCGGTACGAACACACCGCCGTGGCCCGCTGGTTGAAGGGGCAGCGGCCGCGCGGCCAGGTGCCGGACCTGATCTGCGAGGTGCTCGCCGCCCGGCTGCACCGGCAGGTGACCCTGGACGACATCGGCCTCGGGGTGCCGGGCGGTCCGCCGCCGGCCGCCGGGACGCCGCTGTCCGGTTTCGTGGAGCGGGCGGCCGCGCTGTGGCGCTCCGACGAGCAGCAGCGCCCGCACATCGTGGCCGCTCCGGCGGTGACCGGCACCCAGGCGGTGATGCCGGTGTGGGAGTGGGAGAACCCGCCGGAGGACGTGGACGTCTCGCGTACGGGCCGGACGACGGTCTCGGCGGCCGACATCGCCGTCCTGAGCGCCGCCCGGTCGCACTACGAGCAGATGTACCGCCGGGCCGGCGGCATCGCGACCCGGGCGCGGATCGTCGGCTTCCTCAACACCGAGACCGCGCCGCTGCTCCGGGGCGCGTACGGCGACGCGCTGGGGCGGCGTCTGCACCGGGCCGCCGGCGGGCTCGTCGCGGTGGCCGGAATCTGCGCCTACGACGCGGACGCGCACGGCCTCGCCCAGCGCTACTTCCACCAGGCGCTGCGGCTCGCGAAGGCGAGCGGGGACCGGGGGCTCGGCGCGTACGTGATCGCGCTCCTGGTCAACCAGTCGCTGTTCACGGGGGAGTACCGGCAGGCCGTGGCGTTCGCGGAGGCGGCGCTGCGGGCGGCCGGGCGGCAGATCACCCCGGCGCTCGCCGCCGATCTGACGGCGATGCAGGCGAAGGCGTACGCGCGGCTGGGCGACAGGACCGCGGCGTTGGCCTGCATCCGGCGGGCCGAGGCGGCGGCGGAGCGGATCAGCCCGGGGGAGGAGCCGGTCGAGACGGGTTACGTCCAGCCGGGGTTCGTCAACGTCCAGGTGGCGGAGGCCCTGTTCGGCCTGGGCGACTTCGAGGCCGCACATGAGCACGCCTCGGCGGCGGTCGGCACGCCCTCGCACGACCGGGGCCGGGTGCACCGGCTCGCCATGCTGTGCCGGATCGAGCTGCGGCAGGGGGAGGCCGAGGCGGCGGCGCGCACGGCGGTGGAGATGACGGAGCGGGCGCGGGGGATGGAGTCGCGGCGGCTGCGGGACCGGCTGACGCAGGTGCGGGAGCAGCTCCTCGCGAGCGGCTGCGGGGACGCCCGGGAGGCCGCCGCTCTCATCGAAGGGGCGCTGCGCGTTCCCCTCTGAGCCGCCAACTGCTGCGATATTGCCACCAAACAAGCACCGACCGATCGGAAGGTGGCAAGAACGTGCAGTGGACGAAACTCAGCGAACGCTCGGTCTACGAGAACCGCTGGTTCCGAGTGAACCTCGCGGACGTCGAACTCCCCGACGGCCGCCACCTCGACCACTACCTGATCCGGCTCCGCCCGGTCGCCGTCGCGACGGCCGTCAACGAGGCCGACGAAGTCCTGATGCTCTGGCGCCACCGCTTCATCACCGACAGCTGGGGCTGGGAACTGGCCGCAGGCGTCGTCGAGGACGGCGAGGACCTCGTGTCCGCCGCCGCCCGCGAGATGGAGGAGGAGACGGGCTGGCGGCCGGGGCCGCTGCGCCATCTCCTCACCGTCGAACCCTCGAACGGCCTCACCGACGCCCGCCACCACCTCTACTGGGCGGAGCGGGCCACCTACACCGGGCCGCCCGAGGACGCCTTCGAGTCCTCACGGAGGGCCTGGATACCGCTGAAGCAGATCCCCGAGCTGATCGCCCGGGGCGAGGTCCCGGCCGCCAACACGGCCGCCGGGCTGCTGATGCTCCACCATCTGCGCCTCGGCTGAGACGCGGAGCACGATGTGCCGGACGGCCCGTACCTGTGCGGGGGTACGGGCCGTCCGGCCGGAGCGCCGGCGTCAGGGGTCGGACGCCGGACTCCGGGTCTGGGGGTGCTCCTCTTTCAGGAGTACGGGTAGAAGCCCGAGCCCGTCTTCCGGCCCAGCCGGCCGGCGTCCACCATGCGCTGGAGCAGCGGGGGAGCGGCGTACAGCGGCTCCTTGAACTCGGAGTACATCGAGTCGGCGATCGACGCGATCGTGTCCAGGCCGATCAGGTCGGAGAGCTTCAGCGGGCCCATCGGGTGGGCGCAGCCGAACTCCATGCCGTTGTCGATGTCCTCGCGGCTCGCGATGCCCGACTCGAACATCCGGATCGCCGAGAGCAGGTACGGCACGAGCAGCGCGTTCACCACGAAGCCGGAGCGGTCCTGGGCGCGGATCGCGTGCTTGCCGAGCACCTTCTCCGCGAAGGCCTGGGCCCGGCTGATCGTGCCCTCGGAGGTGGTGAGGGCCGGGATCAGCTCGACGAGCTTCTGCACCGGGGCCGGGTTGAAGAAGTGGATGCCGATGACGTGGTCGGGGCGGGAGGTCGCCACGGCCAGCTTCACCAGCGGGATGGAGGAGGTGTTCGAGGCCAGGATGGCGTCCGGCCGGGTCATCACCTGGTCGAGGACCTGGAAGATCTCGGTCTTGACCTGCTCGTTCTCCACGACCGCCTCGATGACGAGGTCGCGGTCGGCGAACTCGCCCAGGTCGGTGGTGAAGCTGAGGCGGGCGAGCGTCGCGTCCCGCTCCTCCTCGCTGATCTTGCCGCGTTCGGCGGCCTTGTTCAGCGAGTTGTAGAGCCGCGTGCGGCCGATCTCCAGCGCTTCGCCGGTGGTCTCGGCGACCTTCACCTCGAGCCCGCTCCGGGCACACACCTCCGCGATGCCTGCGCCCATCTGGCCGCAGCCCACCACTCCGACGCGCTCAATGTCGGCCATGGAGTCCGTCACCTCGTGCCTTTCGCTCTTCTCCGGCGGCGGGGGGCCCGTGTGATTCCGGGTGCGTCCGCCTCTACCCCCACGACGTTACCGCTCATTAACCGATGATCGATCGTCCAGGGTGGGCATGCTGTCCCGGTGGGTGTGACGTATCCGACAGAGGAGGGGGACAAGTGCGGCCATTCGGCAGAAGAGGGTTCGTGAACGGTGCCACCGGGGCGGTGCTGGCCGTGACCGGAACGACAGGAGCGGCCCTCCCCACGACGGGCACGGGGGGCTCCGCGCTTCCCGCGACGGACACGGCGGTGACGACGGCCGCCGACGCCGCCCCCGCGGCGCGCGGCAAGCCGCACCGCAGACGGGAGTTCCGCGGCATGTGGCTGGCGACGGTCGCCAACCGCGACTGGCCCTCCCGCGCCGGACTGACCGCCGGGCAGCAGCGCGCCGAACTCCTCCGCCACCTGGACACGGCGGTCGAGCGCCGGCTCAACACGGTGGTCCTCCAGGTCCGGCCGACCGCCGACGCGCTGTGGCCCTCGCCGTACGAGCCGTGGGCGCAGTGCCTGACCGGCACGCAGGGCCGGGACCCCGACTGGGACCCGCTGGGCACGGCCGTCGACGAGGCCCACGCACGGGGGCTCGAACTGCACGCCTGGTTCAACCCGTACCGCGTGGCGAACCACACGGACCCGGGCCGGCTCGCCGTCGGCCATCCGGCCCGGCTCCACCCGGAGTGGGTGCTGCCGTACGGCGGCAAGCTCTACTACAACCCCGGGCTGCCCGAGGTCCGGAGCTTCGTCCAGGACGCGATGCTGGACGCGCCGCGCCGCTACGACATCGACGCCGTGCACTGGGACGACTACTTCTATCCGTACCCGGTGGCCGGGCAGGTCTTCGCCGACGACGAGGCGTACGCGCGGTACGGCGGGGACTTCCCCGACAAGGCCTCCTGGCGGCGGAACAACACCGACCTGTTGGTCTCGGAGATGTCCGCCCGGATCAAGGAGATCGACAGGCGCACGGCCTTCGGCATCAGCCCCTTCGGGGTCTGGCGGAACATCGCCACCGACCCGGAGGGCTCGGACACCCGCGCCGGCGTCCAGACGTACGACGACCTGTACGCCGACACCCGGAAGTGGATCCGCGAGGGCTGGATCGACTACGTGATGCCGCAGCTCTACTGGAACATCGGACTGCCCGCCGCCGACTACGCCAAGCTGCTGCCCTGGTGGGACGCGGTGGTCCGGGACACCGGCGTCGGGCTCTACGTCGGCGAGGCGCTCTACAAGGCGGGCGACCCCGCCCAGCCCGCGGCCTGGCAGGACCCGGGGGAGCTCTCACGCCACCTGGAGCTGGCCGGCACGTATCCCTCGGTCGGCGGTCACTGCTACTTCTCCGCGAAGGAGGTGGCCGCGGACCCGATCGGGGCGATGACCACCGTGGTGGCCGATCACTACCCGACCAGGGTCCGTCCGCCGAAATTCCGTCCGCCGAAATAGGGACTCAGCCCGTCCCCGCCTCCGGGTGGGGACGCACGACGGTGTCGGGGCCCGGGGACATCAGCGCCTCGTGACCGTCGTCGTCGAACTTCACGCGGTACGGGGGAGTGCCGTTCTCCCCCAGTACCTGCAGGACCTGGGCCGTGCGGTCGTGGTGACCGACGGTCCGGCCGTGTACCAGCAGCTTGTCGCCCACGCTCGCCTGCATAGGGCTGACCTCCTCGCGACCGGGCCGGTCCTGCCCTGTAGTGCGCAGGGCCTCTGTCTGCCATTGTGACCCGCTCTGCCCCGATTCGTCGCGTCAGCTCTTCGCCCGCTGCGTGACCGCGATGCAGACCAGGACGGCCACCGCGGCGACCGGCGCGGCCAGCGGCAGGCTCTCGCCGAGCAGGAAGACCGACCAGAACAGGGTCAGGAGCGGCTGGGCCAGCTGGAGCTGGCTGGCCTTGGGGATGCCGATCGCGGCCATGCCGCGGTACCAGACGTACAGGCCGAAGAAGGTGGAGCCGGCGGCGACCCAGACGAGGCCGATGACGCCGTGCGCGTTCAGGTGGACCGGCTCGATCGACAGCGTGACGGCCGAGGCGACCACCATCAGCGGCAGGCAGAGGACCAGGCCCCAGCCGATGACCTGCCAGCCCGGCATGAGCGCGGCGAGCCGGCCGCCCTCGGTGTAGCCGGCCGCGCACACGAGCAGCGCCCCGAAGAGGTACAGGTCGCCCGTGGAGAACGAGCCGCCGCTCTCCTTGAGCGTGAAGCCCAGCACCACCACGGCGCCCGAGACGGCCGCGATCCAGAAGGTGCGGGACGGCCGGCGTCCGGTCCGCACGGCGGCGATGGTCGCGGTGGTGAGCGGCAGGAGACCCACGACCACGGCGGCGTGCGAGGTGGTGGAGGTCTGCAGGGCCAGCGTCGTCAGGAGCGGGAAACCGATGACGACACCGCAGGCCACCACCGCGAGGCCCGCCCAGTGGCGCCGCTCGGGCAGCGGCACCCGGCCCGCGAGGAGGAAGGCGCCGGCGATGAGCGCGGCGAGGGTGGAGCGCACGGCCACCAGCGACCAGGGACCGAAGCTCTCCAGGCCCCACACGGTCGACGGGAAGGTGAGGGAGAAGGAGATCACGCCGAGCCCGGCGAGCAGCGTGCCACGGGTCCGGGGATCGGCGGCGGCCTTGCCGGCGGACCCGGTGCGGGCGTCGGAGGCGCCGGTCCCGGAGGCGGCGCCGACGGGCTCGGTCCGGAGGGATCCGGTGGCGGTGACCGCTATCGTGGTCCGGCTAGTAGCGCTATTCTGTGTCCTCATGCATGAGCGTAGCAGTGTCACGGAGCTGGCGAAATCCCTGAGAGCGGAACTGAACCGCTACTCTCCCGGCGGAAAACTGCCATCGAGTCGGGCGCTCGTCGAGCGCTACCGCGTCTCCCCGGTCACCGTCACCCGAGCCCTCGCCCAGCTCGCCGCCGAGGGACTCGTCGTCACCCGCCCCGGCGCCGGAGCCTTCCGCGCGCAGCCGCGCACCCCCACCCCCGTCGCCGGCGACACCTCCTGGCAGGAGGTCGCCCTCAGCGCCGACAACGCCACCGAACTCGTCCCCCGGGCCGTCGACGCCTCCGGCGTCCTCGTCACCCTCTCCGCGCCCCCGCCCGGCGTGATCGAGTTCAACGGCGGCTACCTCCACCCCTCCCTCCAGCCCGAGAGCGCCCTCGCCGCCGCCCTCGCCAGGGCCGGCCGCCGCCCCGGCGCCTGGGGCAGACCGCCCACCGACGGTCTGCCCGAACTGCGCGAATGGTTCGCCCGGGAGATCGGCGGCAGCGTCACCGCGGCCGAGGTCCTCATCACGGCCGGCGGCCAGTCCGCGATCAGCACCGCCCTGCGCGCCCTCGCCCCGCCCGGCACCCCCGTCCTCGTCGAGTCGCCCACCTACCCCGGCATGCTCGCCGTCGCCCGCGCGGCCGGACTCCGCCCCGTCCCCGTGCCCACCGACGCCGACGGGGTGCGCCCCGAACTCCTCGAAGCCGCCTTCCGCGCCACCGGCGCCCGCGTCTTCGTCTGCCAGCCGCTCTTCCAGAACCCGACCGGGACCACGCTGCGACCCGAACGCCGCCGGGAGGTCGTCCGCATCGCCCGCGCCGCCGGGGCCTTCGTCGTCGAGGACGACTTCGCCCGCCGCCTCGTCCACGAGGACGCCGCACCGCTCCCCGCACCCCTCGCCGCCGAGGACCCCGACGGCGTCGTCGTCCACGTCCGCTCCCTCACCAAGATCACCTCGGCGAGCCTCCGCGTCGGCGCCCTCGCCGCCCGCGGACCCGTCCTCGAACGCCTGCGCGCCATCCAGGTCGTCGACAGCTTCTTCGTCCCCCGCCCCCTCCAGGAGGCCGCGCTCGAACTCGTCGGCTCCCCGGCCTGGCCCCGCCACCTCCGCGCCGTCGCCCAGGAGCTCAGGAACCGCCGGGAGATCATGACCGGCGCCCTCGCCCTCCACCTCCCCGAACTCGCCCTTCCGTACATCCCCTCCGGCGGCTACCAGCTCTGGCTGCGCCTCCCCGACACCCTCCCCGAGTCCTCCCTCCTCGCCGCCGGACTGCGTGCCGGGGTCACCACCGCCCCCGGACGCCCCTACTTCTGCGCCGAACCCCCCGCCGGCCACATCCGGCTGAGTTTCGCGGGTGTCGCGGGCCCCACGGAGATCGTCGAGGGCGTGCGCCGCCTGCGGACAGCGGTCGACGAGCTCACCGGCTGACCCCGGGGCGGGCCGCGCCGGACCTCGGCGCGGCCCGCCCTCCCGTCCCTGGCCCGGGGCAAATTCGCCTGACAAGCTCCAGCGCCCCCTGGAAGCCTTCACCCATGAGCGACAGCACCACCCCCGACACTCCCGGCACTCCCGTCATGCACGGGTCGTACGAGATCTCGGCCGACCCCGCCCGGATCGACGCGGCCCGCGTCCACCACTGGCTCTCCACCGACGCCTACTGGGCGCTCGGCCGACCTCGGGAGAAGCAGGACAGCGCCATCGCGGGCTCGCTGAACCTCGGCGCCTACCACCGGGAGACCGGCGAGATGAGCGCCTACGCGCGCGTCGTCACCGACTACGCCACCTTCGCCTGGCTCTGCGACGTCTACGTCGACCGCCCGGCCCGCGGCACCGGCCTCGGCACCGCGCTCGTCACCGCCGTCCGCGACCACCTCGCCCCCTACGGACTGCGCCGCATCATGCTCGCCACCGCCGACGCGCACGGCGTGTACGAGAAGGTCGGTTTCACGCCACTGCAGAATCCGGACAAGTGGATGGCTCTCGGGCAGCAGTGAGCCCGACCCCCTCCGGTCCCCGCGGACAACCCCTTGACCAGCGGGGCCACCGGCCTCACGATCGCGGCCATGAGTCTTCGGGTGACGCTCGTCACGGCGGCACGCAGCTCCTCCCTGCTCGCCGAACGCTTCGACGACGACCGGCCGCTCGACGAGGCCGGCTGGTACGAGGTGCAGCAGGCCGCGCCCGCGCTCATCCCGCTCGGCGCGGCCGAACTGCGCTACTGCTCCCCGACCCCCCGCAGCCGCGCCACCGGAACCGCCCTCGGCTACGCACCCCTCGCCCAGCCCGCGCTCCGGGACTGCGACATGGGCCGCTGGCGCGGCCTGACCCTCGCCGAGGTCGCCGCCCTCGAACCGGCCGCCGTCGACGCCTGGCTCACCGACGCCCGCACGGCCCCACACGGCGGCGAACCGCTCCTCGCCTTCATCACCCGCATAGGGAACTGGCTCGACACCCGCCCCGCCGAGGACGGCTCCATCGTCGCCGTCGCCGAGCCCTCCGTCGTACGGGCCGCCCTCGTGTACGCCCTCAAGGCCCCGCCCGCCACCTACTGGAACGTGGACGTCCGCCCCCTCTCCACCGTCACCCTCACCGGCCGCCCCGGCCTCTGGCACCTCCACCTCGCCACCGCCCCGTGCTAGAGCCTGCCTTTCGGATCAGGCCGGGGCGCGGGGCCTGATCCGAAAGACAGGCCCTGACCGCGAGAACCGGCGGCCCCGACCGGCTAGCCTGAGAGCACGATGAACCGTTTGAGCACGTCATGGGGCGCCTTCACGCTGACCCGTTTCCCCGAGGACCCACGCGACCAGCTGCGCGCCTGGGACGCGTCCGACGAATACCTCCTCGGACACCTCGCCGAGACCGGGACCGACCTCTCCGGCACCGTCGCCGTCCTCGGCGACCGCTGGGGAGCCCTCGTCACCGCACTGCAGGCCGCGGGACCCCGCGAACTCGTCCAGATCTCCGACTCGTACCTCGGCGGGCAGGCGACCCGGGCCAACCTCGCGCGCGCCGGAGCCGCCCCGGACGCCGTCCGGCTGCTCACCACCCAGGACCCGCCGCCCGAGCGGGTCGACGTGCTCCTCGTCCGGGTCCCCAAGAGCCTCGCGCTCCTGGAGGACCAGCTGCACCGGCTCGCACCCGCCGTGCACGAGGACACCGTGATCGTCGGCACGGGCATGGTCAAGGACATCCACACCTCCACGCTCAAGCTCTTCGAGCGGATCCTCGGCCCCACCCGCACCTCGCTCGCGGTGAAGAAGGCCCGGCTGATCCACACCACCCCCGACCCGGCCGCCGCGCCCGGGCCGAACCCCTGGCCGTACCGCTACGACCTCCCCGCCGACACCCCCGCGCCCGGCCTCCCCGGACTGACCGTCACCAACCACGCCGGGGTCTTCTGCGCCGACCGCCTCGACATCGGCACCCGCTTCTTCCTCGCGAACCTGCCGGGCGGCCTCGGCCGGGCCCGGGTCGCCGACCTCGGCTGCGGCAACGGCGTCGTCGGCCTCGCCATCGCCCTCCACGAACCCGAGGCGGAACTGGTCTTCGCCGACGAGTCCTACCCGGCCGTCGCCTCGGCCGAGGAGAACTTCCGCACCCACGTGGGCGCCGGCCGCAAGGCCGAGTTCCTCGTCGGCGACGGGCTCACCGCCCTGCCCGCCGGCTCGGTGGACCTCGTCCTCAACAACCCGCCCTTCCACAGCCACCAGGCCACCACCGACCGCACCGCCCGCCGGATGTTCGCGGACGCGCGGCGCGCGCTGCGGCCCGGCGGCGAACTGTGGGTCATCGGCAACCGGCACCTCGGCTACCACGTCACGCTCCGCCGGATCTTCGGCAACAGCGAACTCGTCGCCAGCGACCGGAAGTTCGTGGTCCTGCGCGCCGTGCGCACCTCCTAGTTCATCTGGTCCAGCTCCGCGAGCACAGGACGAGCCGGTATCCGTCGGGGTCGGCGACGGTGACGCCGTGCTCGTCCCAGTACGGGTTGTGCGCGGACACCCGCGTCCCGCCGGCGGCGAGCAACCGCTCCACCTGCTCCTCCTCGACGGGCGCGCCGAGATAGACGACGAACAGGTCCTCGACGGTCGGGGTGGGCTCCAGCGGGTGCTCGGGATCAAGGGTCAGCTCGAAGTGCCAGCTCCCGTCCGGGGGCCCGACCATGAGCAGATCGTGCTTCCCGGGCACCCGCTCCTTGCTCCGCCACTGCACCTCGAGGCCGAGCCCGTCGACGTAGAACCGCTCGGCGGCGGCGAGATCCCGCGACGGGCGGGCGATCCGTACCTGTGTCTGCGCATCGATGATCATGCCTCCAGGCTAGGACGCCCGGACGGCGGCGGCCCTCAGGGATCCCCCTCTCCCGCCACGGACTTGACCCTGACGCGCGGGTCAGGGTTTACGGCCCGCCGACCTGTCCGACCCTCCTCCTGGAGCGCCCCGTGGCCGCCCACCGCGAGATCCGGCCGCGCACCCGCCCCGAGCGCGGCCTCCCGGCGCCCGGGCAAGCCCCCGAGCGCGGCCTCCCGGCGCCCGGGCGAGCCCCCGGGCCAAGGCGCCCCGGCGAGTCCTACGCCAAGGCCACCAGCTCCCTGTACTCCGCGCTCCACAGGTCCTCGTCCGCGTCCGGCAGCAGCAGGACCCGTTCCGGGCGCAGCGCGTCGATCGCGCCCTCGTCGTGCGTGACCATCACGATCGCGCCCGGGTAGGTGCCCACGGCCGCCAGGACCTCGTCGCGCGACGCCGGGTCCAGGTTGTTGGTGGGCTCGTCGAGGAGCAGCACGTTCGCGCCGGAATGCACCAGGGCGGCCAGCGCGAGCCGGGTCTTCTCGCCGCCGGAGAGCACCCCGGCCGGCTTGTCGGCGTCGTCGCCCCGGAACAGGAACGCGCCGAGCACCGCCCGTACCTCACCGTCCGTCAGATGGGGGGCAGCCGCCGCCAGGTTCTCCCGGACCGTGCGCTCCGGGTCCAGCGTCTCGTGCTCCTGGGCGAAGTAGCCGAGCCGCAGCCCGTGCCCGCGCACCACCCGCCCCGCGTCGGGGGCCTCCCGCCCGGCGAGGAGCCGCAGCAGGGTCGTCTTGCCGGCCCCGTTGAGCCCGAGGACGACCAGCCGGCTGCCCCGGTCCACGGCCAGGTCCACCCCGTCGAGCACCGGCCGCTCCCCGTACGCCTTGGTGAGCGACACGGCGCCCAGCGGCGTCCGGCCGCAGGGGGCGGGCTCGGGCAGTCGGATGCGGGCGACCCGCTCGGCCTGCCGTGCCGGGTCGAGCCCGGCGAGCATCCGGTCGGCCCGGCGCGCCATGCTGCGGGCGGTCGTCGCCGTCGCCACCCGGGACTTCATGCGGTCCGCCTGCGCGTGCAGGGCGGCCGCCTTCCGCTCGGCGTTGGCGCGCTCGCGCACCCGGCGCCGCTCGTCGGCGTCCCGCTGGGCGAGGTACGCGTCCCAGCCGGTGTTGTGGACGTCCAGCGAGGCGCGCTGCGGGTCGAGGTGGAAGACCCGGTTGACGGTGTCGGCGAGGAGCCGCACGTCGTGGCTGATCAGCACGAGCCCGCCCCGGTGGGCGGCGAGGTGGCCGCGCAGCCAGCCGATCGAGTCGGAGTCCAGGTGGTTGGTCGGCTCGTCGAGCAGCAGCGTGCCGTCCCGGCCGTGACCGGCGAAGAGGATCCTGGCCAGCTCGACCCGGCGCTTCTGTCCGCCGGACAGCCGGCCGACGGGCCGGTCCATGAGCGCGTGGGGCAGGCCGAGGCCGGCGGCGACCCGGGCGGCCTCCGCCTCCGCCGCGTATCCGCCGCCCGCCTCGAAGGCGGTCTCGGCGGCGTCGTACGCGGCGAGCGCCCGCGCGTCGGGCGCCTCGCCGAGCCGGCGGGCGGCCTCGGCGAGCCGCCGGGCCGCCCGGTCGAGGCCGCGTGCGGAGAGGATCCGGTCGGTGACGGTCACGGCGGGGTCGGCGGCCCGCGAATCCTGCGCGAGATGGCCGACGGAGCCGGTACGGGTGACGGTGCCGGCGGCCGGGGCGCGCAGCCCGGCCAGGGTGTCGAGGAGGGTGGTCTTGCCGGCGCCGTTGCGGCCGACGAGACCGATCCGGTCGCCGGGGGCGACGTGGAAGGAGACGCCGGACAGCAGGAGCCGGGCGCCGACGCGCACGTCGGCACCACGAACGGTGATCATGGGGTAACGCTCCGAAGGGAGTTGAGGACACACGGGTGGCGTGAGTGCGGGTCCTCAGCTAGGAGATTCGGGGCGTCGACATGCCATCGAGGCTAACGGAGCCGGCCCTTCGAGCGCACCGGAATTCCTCCCGGCCCGTGCTTCAGCTATCGGGAAAGGCCAGGTCGAGGGCGCGCACCCGGTCCTCACCGCTGGTCAGGGAGAGGGTGACGATGCGACCTCGGCGGAGGGTGGCACCGACCGCCGAGACCGGCCGGCCGGCGGCGAACCCGACCGCGCCGACGGCTCCGTCGACCAGCGCGGGCCGGGACACGTCCGCGCACCTCGCGAAGGCGGCGGCCGTCTCGGCGACCGCGGCGACCCCGTGCACCGGCCCGTCTTCGGAGTACGCCACGACGTCCGGGTCGAGGACGGCCACCAGCGCACGGGCGTCACGCGCGCGTGCGGCCGCCAGGAACCGGTCCACCACCGCGCGCTGTCGTCCCCGCTCGCCCTCGGTACGGTCCGTCCCGCCGCCCCGGAGCCGTTCCCGCGCCCGCCGGGCCAGCCGCGCCGCCGCGTCCGGGGAGTCGCCGATGATCCGCGCGGTCTCGTACGGGGGCAGCCCGAACACATCGTGCAGGACATAGGCGAGCCGCTCGTCACCCCCGAGCCTCTCCAGCATCACGAGCAACGCCAGCCACAGGGAGTCGACGCCGCGGCGCGAGTCCCCACCGCCCCCGGCACCCGCCTCCCCGGCCCGCGGCACCCGCCCGCCCCCGTCCTCGGCCCGCGGCACCCGTCCGTCCCCGTCCCCGGCCCATGACGCCCGCCCGTCTCCGTCCGCCTCCCCGGCCCGCGGCACCCAACCGCCCCCGCTCCCGCCCCCGGCCCGCGGCACCCGCCCGCCCCCGTCAGGCACCCGCCCGCCCCCGTCAGGCTCTCCGAACCGCCGCCCCTCTGCTCCCCGCTCCTGGAGGCCCCGCACGCACGCCTGGCCCACGGCCGCCGTCAGCCAGGCGCGTACCGTCGCACCGTCGTCCCGCCCGAGGTCCGCCCGCGCCGCCGCGAGCGCCGCCTCGGCCTCCGCCGGGGAGCCCGTGATCCGCAGCGCGACGGCCCGCAGATGTTCCTCGTGGGCGTCGAACCGCCCGGCCAGGGCGGTCAGAAACGTGTCGTCGTGCATGGCGCCTCACTCCTCGTCGGTTCCGTCACCGCGTTGACGCGAGGACCCGCCGGGGTGTGACAGCGACCGTCCCCGGAGCTCGCGGGACCGGCACCAGAGCAGCGGAAAGGCCGGCCCGACACGGAGGTGTCGAACCGGCCTTCCGGAAGGGTGGTGCCGTGCGTCAGTCCGTGCCGAACTCCATCGCGGCCCGGTCCAGCATCTCCTCGTCGCCGGAGACCTCGCCGCGGGAGGCGATGGCCTCGGCGCCGCCCTCGGGCATCTGCGTCATGGTGCCGATCAGCCCGGTCGCGGCCGCCTGGGCGGCGCCGATGGCGGGGCTGCCGGTGCCGATCAGGCCGAGGCCGGCGTACTGCTCCAGCTTGGCGCGGGAGTCGGCGATGTCGAGGTTGCGCATGGTGAGCTGGCCGATCCGGTCCACCGGGCCGAAGGCCGAGTCCTCGGTGCGCTCCATGGACAGCTTGTCCGGGTGGTAGCTGAAGGCCGGGCCCGTGGTGTCGAGGATCGAGTAGTCCTCGCCGCGCCGCAGCCGCAGCGTCACCTCGCCGGTGACGGCCGCGCCGACCCAGCGCTGGAGGGACTCGCGGACCATGAGGGCCTGCGGGTCCAGCCACCGGCCCTCGTACATGAGCCGGCCGAGGCGGCGGCCCTCGTTGTGGTACTGGGCGAGGGTGTCCTCGTTGTGGATCGCGTTGACCAGGCGCTCGTACGCGGCGTGCAGCAGGGCCATGCCGGGGGCCTCGTAGATGCCGCGGCTCTTGGCCTCGATGATCCGGTTCTCGATCTGGTCGGACATGCCCATGCCGTGGCGGCCGCCGATGGCGTTCGCCTCCATCACCAGGTCGACGGCGGAGTGGAACTCCTTGCCGTTGATCGACACCGGGCGGCCCTGCTCGAAGCCGATGGTGACGTCCTCGGTGGCGATCTCGACCGAGGGGTCCCAGAACTTCACGCCCATGATCGGGTCGACGGTCTCGACGCCCGTGTCCAGGTGCTCCAGGGTCTTGGCCTCGTGGGTGGCGCCCCAGATGTTGGCGTCGGTGGAGTACGCCTTCTCGGTGCTGTCCCGGTAGGGCAGGTCATGGGCGAGCAGCCACTCCGACATCTCCTTGCGGCCGCCGAGCTCGGTCACGAAGTCCGCGTCCAGCCAGGGCTTGTAGATCCGCAGGTGCGGGTTGGCGAGCAGGCCGTAGCGGTAGAACCGCTCGATGTCGTTGCCCTTGAAGGTCGAGCCGTCGCCCCAGATCTGGACGTCGTCCTCGAGCATCGCCCGGACCAGGAGGGTGCCGGTGACGGCGCGGCCGAGCGGCGTGGTGTTGAAGTAGGCGCGGCCGCCCGAGCGGATGTGGAACGCGCCGCAGGTGAGCGCGGCAAGGCCTTCCTCGACCAGCGCGGCGCGGCAGTCGACCAGGCGCGCGATCTCGGCACCGTAGGTCTTCGCGCGGCCGGGCACCGAGGCGATGTCGGGCTCGTCGTACTGGCCGATGTCGGCGGTGTAGGTGCACGGGATGGCGCCCTTGTCGCGCATCCATGCGACGGCGACGGACGTGTCGAGGCCGCCGGAGAAGGCGATGCCGACGCGCTCGCCGGCGGGCAGGGAGGTGAGGACCTTGGACATGGGAAGAGTATGCATCATCGCGCATGGTCATGCAAAGGGGTGGCTCGCAGAGGTGCCCGC
Organism: Streptomyces sp. NPDC006197; assembly: GCF_040613865.1. NCBI lineage: Bacteria > Bacillati > Actinomycetota > Actinomycetes > Kitasatosporales > Streptomycetaceae > Streptomyces > Streptomyces sp. NPDC006197. Next base: position 16,526 of record NZ_JBEXSZ010000036.1, read on the forward strand.
GCCTCCTCCGGCAGGTGCCCGCACCCCCTTCGACGGGGGCCTCCGGGGGCCTCTCTAGTACGGACCGCCCCGGAACAGCACGCTGCCGTGGTGGCGCGGGCGGTCGCCGCGCTCGTGGGCCACGTCGGAGCGGTCGGCGGGGGCCGAGCGCCGGGCGAGGGCCCGGAGAGCCGCCAGGCCGGCCAGGACCTCGTCGCGACGGGCCGCGGACTTCATCCAGGCCGGGAGCCGCGCGAACATCGCCAACGTCGGGGAGGCGTGGCGGACGCGCAGCCGCGCGCCCACGTAGGCGGCCAGGGCGTCGACGTGCTCCTCGTCGTAGGCCCAGAGGATCCGTCCCGCGCAGCGGGTCTGCAGCCAGAGCGGCCGCCGGAAGAAGGGGTCCTCCGTGCCGCCGGGCACCACGCCGACCAGGGCGTCGCCGCGCTGCTCGGCCGTCCACTCGGCGACCGCCCCGCAGCCTCCGCAGGTGAGGCGACGGGGTTCGAAGAGCAGGTGGCGTGGCTCCGGGAGGTCGAGCCGGGGTGTGACGATCGCGCGACCGCCGCACCTCGGGCAGACGACGAGCACCCGCCTGGTGAAGTGGGGGAGCCAGGTGCCGCGGTCGTGGTGGCGGACGGGGCCGGGGCGTGCGGCGGGCTCGGGGCTCATGGGGACACCCTGCCAGGCCGTGCCGCGACGGGCGACCGATGTCGAACGGAGGTAGACCGGAGGTGCGGCGGGTTCCGCCACACGATGATCGTTGCATAAAAGTTCGGCGACACGTATAGTCATGCCATCCATGAGGAGGGTTTCGATGACGGTACGAGTAGCAGTGGCGGGTGCGAGCGGATACGCGGGCGGAGAGCTCCTGCGTCTCCTCGTCGCCCACCCCCACGTGGAGATCGGGACACTGACCGGCCACTCCAACGCCGGCCAGCGACTCGGGGCCATCCAGCCCCACCTGCTCCCGCTCGCCGACCGCGTCCTCGCGCCCACCACCGCCGAGGAGCTCGCCGGACACGACGTGGTCTTCCTCGCGCTGCCGCACGGCCAGTCCGCCGCCGTCGCCGAGCAGCTCGGGCCCGACGTGCTCGTCGTCGACATGGGCGCCGACTTCCGCCTCAAGGACCCGGCCGACTGGGAGACGTACTACGGCTCCCCGCACGCCGGGACCTGGCCCTACGGCCTCCCCGAACTGCCGGGCGCCCGCGCCGCGCTCGAAGGGTCCAAGCGCGTCGCTGTCCCCGGCTGCTACCCGACCGCCGTCTCGCTCGCGCTCTTCCCGGCGTACGCGGCCGGTCTCGCCGAGCCCGAGGCCGTGATCGTCGCCGCCTCCGGCACCTCCGGCGCCGGCAAGGCCCTCAAGCCGCACCTGCTCGGCAGCGAGGTCATGGGCAACATGTCCCCGTACGGCGTCGGAGGCGGCCACCGCCACACGCCCGAGATGATCCAGAACCTCAGCGGACCGGCGGGGGAGCGGGTCACCGTCTCCTTCACGCCCACCCTGGCACCGATGCCCCGCGGCATCCTCGCCACCTGCACGGCCGCCGCGAAGCCCGGCGTCACCGCCGAGACCGTACGGGCCGCGTACGAGAAGGCCTACGCGGACGAGCCCTTCGTCCACCTGCTCCCCGAGGGACAGTGGCCCGCCACGTCGTCCGTCTACGGTTCCAACGCCGTTCAGGTACAGGTCGCGTACGACGCGAACGCGAACCGGATCATCGCCATCAGCGCCATCGACAACCTCACCAAGGGCACCGCCGGCGGCGCGGTGCAGAGCATGAACATCGCCCTCGGTCTTCCCGAGGACACCGGACTTTCCACGATTGGAGTCGCTCCATGAGCGTCACCGCAGCGAAGGGATTCACGGCGGCGGGCATCGCCGCCGGGATCAAGCAGAACGGCAACCCGGACCTGGCCCTCGTGGTCAACACCGGGCCCCGCCGCGCCGCCGCGGGAGTCTTCACCTCCAACCGCGTCAAGGCCGCCCCGGTCCTCTGGTCCCAGCAGGTCCTCGCCGACGGCGAGCTGACCGCCGTCGTCCTCAACTCCGGCGGCGCCAACGCCTGCACCGGCCCCCAGGGCTTCCAGGACACCCACGCCACCGCCGAGAAGGTCGCGGAGGTCCTGGACATCGGCGCCGGCGAGGTCGCCGTCGCCTCCACCGGCCTCATCGGCGTCCTGCTCCCCATGGACAAGCTGCTCCCCGGCGTCGAGACGGCCGCCGCCGAACTCTCCGAGCACGGCGGCGAGAAGGCCGCCATCGCCATCAAGACCACCGACACCGTCCACAAGACCTCCGTGGTGACGAAGGACGGGGCGAACGGCGGCTGGACGGTCGGCGGCATGGCCAAGGGCGCGGGCATGCTCGCCCCGGGCCTCGCCACCATGCTCGTCGTCCTCACCACCGACGCCGACGTCGACGCCGAGGGCCTCGACGCCGCCCTGCGGTCCGCCACCCGGCTCACCTTCGACCGGGTCGACTCCGACGGCTGCATGTCCACCAACGACACCGTCCTCCTCCTCGCCTCCGGCGCCGCCGGGGTCACCCCCGCGCAGGACGAGTTCGCCGAAGCCGTACGGACCGTCTGCGACGACCTCGCCCGGCAGCTCATCGGCGACGCCGAGGGCGCCAGCAAGGACATCCGCATCGAGGTGGTCAACGCCGCGACCGAGGACGACGCCGTCGAGGTGGGCCGCTCCATCGCCCGCAACAACCTCCTCAAGTGCGCCATCCACGGCGAGGACCCCAACTGGGGCCGGGTGCTCTCCGCCATCGGCACCACCTCCGCCGCCTTCGAGCCCGACGAGCTGAACGTCGCCATCAACGGCGTCTGGGTCTGCAAGAACGGCTCCGTCGGCGAGGACCGCGACCTGGTCGACATGCGCTACCGGGAGGTCACCATCACCGCCGACCTCGCCGCCGGCACGGAGTCCGCCGTCATCTGGGCGAACGACCTCACCGCCGACTACGTCCACGAGAACAGCGCCTACTCGTCATGACCAACACCGCGCGGAAGCACACCGCCCTCCCGAAGGCGCAGACCTTGATCGAGGCCCTGCCCTGGCTCACCCGCCACCACGGCAAGACCGTCGTCATCAAGTTCGGCGGCAACGCCATGATCGACGACGACCTCAAGGCCGCCTTCGCCCAGGACGTCGTCTTCCTGAGGCACGCCGGCCTCAAGCCGGTCGTCGTGCACGGCGGCGGCCCCCAGATCAACCGCGCCCTCGACCAGGCGGGCCTGGTCAGCGAGTTCAAGGCCGGCCTCCGGGTCACCACGCCCGAGGCCATGGACGTCGTACGGATGGTCCTCGCCGGCCAGGTCCAGCGCGAGCTCGTCGGGCTGCTCAACCAGCACGGCCCCTTCGCCGTCGGCATGACCGGCGAGGACGCCCACACCATCACCGCCACCAAGCACGAGCCGGTCATCGAGGGCGAGCGCGTCGACATCGGCCGCGTCGGCGAGATCACCGCCATCGAGACCGGAGCCATCGAAGCGCTCCTGGAGGACGGCCGGATCCCGGTCATCTCCTCCATCGCCCGCTCCCAGGACGACGGACATGTCTACAACGTCAATGCTGATACGGCGGCTGCGGCACTCGCTGCGGCGCTGGGTGCCGAGACACTGATGGTCCTGACCGACGTCGAGGGCCTCTACGAGGACTGGCCGAACAGCGACGAGGTCATCAGCAGGCTGACCGCGAGCCAGCTGGAGAAGCTCCTGCCCGACCTCTCCAGCGGCATGGTCCCCAAGATGGAGGGCTGCCTGCACGCCGTACGGAACGGGGTCACCACGGCCCGCGTCATCGACGGCCGGGTCCAGCACTCGATCCTGCTGGAGATCTTCACCGACGAGGGCATCGGCACGATGGTCGTGCCGGACGGACAGGGGGACCGATGACCGGCAACACCGAGCTGACCCAGCGGTGGCAGGGCTCGCTCATGAACAACTACGGCACCCCCCGGCTGCCGCTCGTCCGCGGTGAGGGCGCCAAGGTCTGGGACGCCGACGGCAAGGAGTACCTGGACTTCGTCGGCGGCATCGCCGTCAACGCCCTCGGTCACGCCCACCCGGCGGTCGTCGAGGCCGTGTCGCAGCAGATCGCCTCCCTCGGCCACGTCTCCAACCTCTTCGTCGCCGAGCCGCCCGTCGCCCTCGCCGAGCGGCTCCTGGGCCTCTTCGGCCGGTCCGGCAAGGTCTTCTTCTGCAACTCGGGCGCCGAGGCCAACGAGGCCGCGTTCAAGATCGGCCGGCTCACCGGCCGCTCCCACATGGTCGCCACCGACGGCGGCTTCCACGGCCGGACCATGGGCTCCCTCGCGCTCACCGGCCAGCCCGCCAAGCAGACCCCGTTCCTGCCGCTCCCCGGCGACGTCACCCATGTCCCGTACGGGGACGCGGAGGCGCTGCGGGCCGCGGTCACCGAGGACACCGCCTTCGTCGTCATCGAGCCCATCCAGGGCGAGAACGGCGTCGTCGTCCCGCCCGCCGGCTACCTCAAGGCGGCCCGGGAGATCACCCGCGCCACCGGCACCCTGCTCGTCCTCGACGAGGTCCAGACCGGTATCGGCCGGTGCGGCCACTGGTTCGAGCACCAGGCCCACGAGGGCGTGGAGCCCGACGTCGTGACCCTCGCCAAGGGCCTCGGCGGCGGCCTGCCCCTCGGCGCGACGGTCGCCTTCGGCGAGGCCGCGGAGCTCTTCGCGCCCGGCCACCACGGCACCACCTTCGGCGGCAACCCGGTCGCCTGCGCCGCCGGACTCGCCGTCCTGGACACCCTCGGAGCCGACGCGGCCCTCGACCACGTGAAGTCGGTGGGGGAGCGGCTGCGCCAGGGAATCGAGGCTCTGGGGCATCCGCTGGTCTCCCACGTCCGTGGTGCGGGCCTCCTGCTGGGTATCGTGCTCACCGGGCCCCTCGCACCCCAGGTGCAGCAGGCGGCCCAGGACGCCGGCCTCCTGGTGAACGCGCCCGCCCCCGACGTCGTACGGATCATGCCTCCGCTGGTCCTCACCGACGCCGAGGCGGACGCCTTCCTCCAGGCTCTGCCCGGGGTCCTGGACGAGGCGAACGGGCAAGGACGAACCGGAGAATGAGACGACGATGACCGACGCGCAGGAGAACGAGCACGGCGGGCCGTCCGTTCCGCAGACCCGCACCGCACGCCACCGCAGGATCGTCGACATCCTCAACCGGCAGCCGGTGCGCTCGCAGAGCCAGCTCGCCAAGCTCCTCGCGGACGACGGACTGAGCGTCACCCAGGCGACGCTCAGCCGCGACCTCGACGAGCTCGGCGCGGTGAAGATCCGCAACACCGGCGGCGAGCTGATCTACGCGGTGCCCAGCGAGGGCGGCTTCCGCACCCCGCAGGCACCGCTCGGCGAGTCCGCCAAGGAGGAGCGCATGCGCCGCCTCTCCGGCGAACTGCTGATCTCCGCCGAGGCCTCCGCCAACCTGGTGGTGCTGCGGACCCCGCCGGGCGCCGCCCAGTTCCTCGCGTCGGCCATCGACCAGGCCGAACTCCACGCCATCCTCGGCACCATCGCCGGTGACGACACCCTGCTGCTCATCAGCCGCGACCCGGTCGGCGGACAGGCGCTCGCCGACCACCTGCTGAAGCTGGCGCAGAAGTAGGGGACCCGGCTCAGTAACGCGTGATCGCCGTCGGACCGCCCCGCGTTCCGACGGCGATGTGCGGTCGGCGCGCGGGATCCGCCCAGGCGAGGACCGCGCGCATCGCGTCGGCAGGCACGGAGACGCAACCGGCCGTCGCCCCGCGCCCGTTGACGTGCAGGAAGATCCCGGCCCCGCGCCCGCGCACCGGACGCTCGTAGTTGAAGCCGATGACGAGCGCGTACGCGTACTGCGTGCCGTACGCGACGAGATGCTCGGCCTCGGCGGCCCGGCAGTCGCGGGGCAGCCCCTCGACCCAACGGTTGTACGCGCGGGAGGCGTTGTCCTGGCACCACCAGGAACGCCCGGTGACCCGGGCGTACGGGAAACGGGTCCCGGCGGGCCTCGTCCGCACCCCGAAGGCGTACGGCAGCCGGTAGAGCCCGGTGGGCGTGGTGTTCGTGCCCTGCCGGCGCGTGGCGCCCTCGGCGAGCCCCCTCGCCCCGAACCGGGCGGGCGCGGACCCCGCCGCCACCCATCGCCCACCGCGCCGGTCCCACCAGGTCAGCGTCCCCGTCGTGGCGCCCGTGTCCGGAGCCTCGGCGGTGATCAGCTGGGAGCCCCCGCCGGTGTCGGCCATCCGCCCGGGCAGCGGTACGGGCGCGGGCGCGGCGCCCAGGGAGGAGAGCAGGACGGCGCCGAGGGCGAGAAGGGTGCGCATGCCGCGACGTTAGGTCCGTACGTACGTCCCCGCCCGTCGTACGGGGCTATTCGGCGGGCAGCGGCGGCAGCGGAAGCGGGAGGGCGGGCAGCCCGTCCAGGCTGCTCCCGATGTGGTCCTTGCCCTCGCAGTACGCGTTGAACTCCTCGTCCGTCTTCCGGTTGAAGTACTCGGCGTGCAGCGACCGGTCCTCCCGGTACTCCATCAACGGCACGGCGAACCCGCACGCGTCGCTGACCCGCCGCGCGTGCACGAGGATGATCGCCCGCGCACTGCCCTGCCCCTCGACGGCCTCGGCCGGGAACCGTGCGAACAGCTCGCCCCAGCGAGGATCGTCCCGCAGCACGGCCTCCCCGGTCCCGTGCACCCGCACGACGGTCGGCGGCCCGGAGAACGCGGTCCACATCAGAGTGATCCGGCCGTTCCCCGGCTCCCGCAGGTGCGCGATCGTCTCGGCGCCGCTGCCGCCGAAGTCGACGTACGCAAGGGTCAGTTCGTCGAGGACGACGAGCGTGCCCTTGCGGCCCTTGGGGGAGAGGTTGACGTGACCGTCGCCGGTCAGGGGAGCGGTCGCGGTGAAGAACACCGGCTGCTCCTCGATGAAGGCCTGAAGCCGCCCGTCGATATGTTCATACGTTTTTCCCATGACGCCGATTATCGCCCGCTCCGCGGGCCCGGCGCGGGGGCGTCTCACCGGCCGCGGGGCGTGGCCGCACCCCCGTCAGTTCCCCAGCGGGGAACGAGAGTTGGCCCGCAGCTTCGGCTCGGCGTCGTCGAGCAACGTCATCAGGCACCCCACGTCCGTCACCTCCAGCACGCGCAGCCCGGCCCGGCGTCGGCGCGGCTCACCACGGGTGGGTGTCAGAACCCGTCAGTCGGGTGTGCGTGTCTTCCATGGGTGGAGCGTAGGGGCAGGGTGTCCTGGAGGGCCCCTGAATTCGGGCGCCCGCGGACCCCGATTGACAAAACATACGGCACTCCGCATAGTTATGCCTATCAGTATCGACCCCCGCGTCATCCGCCCACGTTCGATCGAGGAGCAGCAGTGAGCAGCAACAACGGTGACGTCCGGCTCTGGGGTGGACGGTTCGCCGACGGCCCCGCCGAGGCCCTGGCGAAGCTCTCCGCTTCGGTCCACTTCGACTGGCGTCTCGCGCCGTACGACATCGCCGGCTCCCGCGCCCACGCGCGCGTGCTGCACAAGGCCGGCCTGCTCACCGAGGACGAGCTGACCCGCATGCTCGCCGGGCTCGACCAGCTGGAGGCGGACGTCGCCGACGGCTCCTTCGTCGGCACCATCGCCGACGAGGACGTCCACACCGCCCTGGAGCGGGGCCTCCTGGAGCGCCTCGGCGCCGAGCTCGGCGGCAAGCTGCGCGCCGGCCGGTCCCGGAACGACCAGGTCGCGACCCTCTTCCGCATGTACCTGCGCGACCACGCCCGGATCATCGGCGGCCTCGTCGCCGACCTCCAGGACGCCCTCGTCGGCCTCGCCGAGGCCCACCCGGACGTCGCCATGCCCGGCCGTACGCACCTCCAGCACGCCCAGCCGGTGCTCTTCGCCCACCACGTCCTCGCCCACGCCCAGTCCCTCTCCCGGGACGCCGAGCGGCTGCGGCAGTGGGACACCCGGACGGCCGTCTCCCCGTACGGCTCCGGCGCCCTCGCGGGTTCCTCCCTCGGGCTCGACCCGGAGGCGGTGGCGAAGGACCTCGGCTTCGAGCGGGGCTCGGTCGGCAACTCGATCGACGGGACGGCCTCCCGGGACTTCGTCGCCGAGTTCGCCTTCATCACGGCGATGATCGGCGTCAACCTCTCGCGGATCGCCGAGGAGATCATCATCTGGAACACGAAGGAGTTCTCCTTCGTGACCCTGCACGACGCCTTCTCCACCGGCTCGTCGATCATGCCGCAGAAGAAGAACCCGGACATCGCCGAGCTGGCGCGCGGCAAGTCGGGCCGCCTCATCGGCAACCTCTCCGGCCTGATGGCCACCCTCAAGGCCCTCCCGCTCGCCTACAACCGGGACCTCCAGGAGGACAAGGAGCCGGTCTTCGACTCCTGCGACCAGCTGGAGGTCCTGCTCCCGGCCTTCACCGGCATGATGGCGACGCTCACGGTCAACCGCGACCGGATGGAGGAACTGGCCCCGGCCGGCTTCTCCCTCGCCACCGACATCGCCGAATGGCTGGTCAAGCAGGGCGTGCCGTTCCGCGTGGCGCACGAGGTGGCCGGCGAGTGCGTGAAGGTCGCCGAGTCCGAGGGCAAGGAGCTGGACGAGCTCACGGACGAGCAGTTCGCCAAGATCTCCGAGCACCTCACCCCCGAGGTCCGGACCGTCCTCAACGTCCCCGGTGCCCTCGCCTCCCGCAACGGCCGCGGCGGCACCGCCCCCTCGGCGGTCGCCACCCAGCTGATCGAGGTCAAGGCGGACCTGGTGATCCAGCACGCCTGGGCCGAGGCCAAGAAGTAGCCCTCGGCGCGTCACGGCGCCGCCGCCCTCCTTCCCGGAGGACGGCGGCGCCCTTTTGTGTATGCGCATGTCCCGAGTGAGACGTCAATGTCTCACACGGTGTATGGTTGTCTCATGTCAGTCGATCGCACCCAGGTGCTCCGCGCCGCCGCCGCCCTGCTCACCCGTAAGGCGACCGCCACCATGGACGAGGTCGCCCGGGCCGCCGGGATCGGGCGGGCGACGCTGCACCGGCACTTCGCCGGGCGGGACGCCCTGGTGCGGGCGCTGGAGGAGCTGGGGCTCCAGGAGCTGGAGGCGGCCCACGACCGGGCCCGCATCGACGAAGGGCCCGCCGACGAGGCCGTACGGCGGCTCGTCGCCGAGGTCGAGCCCGTCGCGCCCCTGCTGTCGTTCCTCGTCACCGAGAACCAGCTCTTCGAGGGCGACCAGCAGAACGAAGGCTGGGAACGCCTCGACGCCCGCGTCTCCGCGCTCTTCCGACGCGGCCAGGAACAGGGCGTCTTCCGCATCGACCTGACCCCCGCCTGGCTCACCGAGGCCTTCTACGGGCTCATCGGTTCCGGCGCCTGGGCCGTGCAGGACGGCCGGGTCGCCGCCAAGGACTTCCAGTACATGATCGCCGAGCTGCTGCTCGGCGGAGCGCGCAGGAGCGTGGAGAAGTGACCACCAGCAGCATCAGGACCGAGAGCCATATCGAGGGCGCGCACCGCCCCGGCCGGTGGCTCGCCCTCTCCGTGCTCGTCCTGGCCGTCCTCCTCGTGGCGGTCGACGCCACGGTGCTCGGCCTCGCCACCCCCTTCCTCTCCGAGGACCTCAAGCCCTCCGGCACCCAGCTCCTCTGGATCGGCGACGTCTACTCCTTCGTCATCGCCGGACTCCTGGTCTCCATGGGCAGCCTCGGCGACCGCATCGGCCGCAAGAAGCTGCTGCTGATCGGCGCCACCGCCTTCGGCGCCCTCTCGGTACTGAACGCCTACGCGACCAGCCCCGAGATGATGATCGTCGCCCGCGCCCTCCTCGGCGTCGCCGGTGCGACCCTCATGCCGTCGACCCTCGCGCTCATTCGCAACCTCTTCCACGACCCGCGCGAGCGCAGCCTCGCCATCGGCATCTGGGGCGCCATGGCCTCGGCCGGCGCCGCCGTGGGACCGGTCGTCGGCGGCTTCCTCCTGGAGCACTTCTGGTGGGGCTCGGTCTTCCTCATCAACCTGCCCGTCATGGCCGTCCTCGTCCTCGTCGGCGCCAGGCTGATCCCCGAGTCGAAGAGCCCGAAGCACGGCCCCTGGGACCTCCCCAGCGTCGCCCTCTCCCTCGTCGGCGTCGTCGGAGTCGTCTACGCCGTCAAGGAACTGGCCTCCCACGGCCTCTCCCTCGACGCCGGAATCGCCGCCCTCGTCGGCGCCGCCGCCCTGACCTGGTTCGTCCGCAGGCAGCTGACCCTGCCCGCGCCGCTCCTGGACATGCGGCTCTTCCGCCACCGCGGCTTCTCCGGCGCCGTCCTCGCCGACCTGCTGACCGTCCTCGGCCTCTCCGGCCTGGTGTTCTTCCTGTCCCAGTTCTTCCAGCTGGTCCAGGGCCGCCAGCCCCTGGAGGCCGGACTCGCCGAACTGCCGGCCGCGATCGGCGCCGTGACGACCGGTCTGGTCGCCGGCGTCGTGGCCCGCCGCTTCTCCGTACGGTCCGTGGTGGCCGGCGGCCTCGCGGCGGTCGGCCTCGCCCTCGGCGTCCTGACGACGCTCGACCAGCACACCGGCTACCCGCTGCTCGGCGCGAGCCTCCTCGTCGTCGGCGTGGGCGCGGGCTTCTCCTTCACCGTGACCGCCGACGTGATCCTCTCCAGCGTCCCGAAGGAGCAGGCCGGAGCCGCCTCCGCCGTCTCCGAGACCGCGTACGAACTGGGCGCCGCGCTCGGCATCGCCGTCCTCGGCTCCATCGTGACCGGCGTCTACCAGGGCTTCGTCACCCCGGCCGGTGTCCCCTCGGACATCGCGTCGGCCGCCCACGAGTCGCTCGGCGGCGCGGTCGAGGCCTCCGGCGGCCTCGCCCCCGCGACGGCGACCGCCCTGGTCGCCTCCGCCCAGGACGCCTTCGTCGACGGCCTGCGGATCGCGGCCGGCGTCGGCGCAGCGGTCCTCCTCGCGACGGCGGTCGCGGCCTGGTTCCTGCTCAGGGGCCAGAAGCTGGAGGACGGCGTCGCGCACTGACGCGCCGCGCACGCGAAAGTGCCCCGTACGGTTCGGCCGTACGGGGCACTTCCCTGTGTCGGAGGGGGTTCTACGCCGCCTTCGCCTTCGTGGCGTACATGTCCACGTACTCCTGCCCGGACAGCCGCATCACCTCGGCCATCACCGAGTCCGTCACCGCCCGCAGGACGTACCGGTCGCGGTCCATCCCGTCGTACCGCGAGAACTCCATCGCCTCGCCGAAGCGGACCGTCACCCGGCCCGGGCGCGGGAAGCCCGCACCGCCCGGCTGGATCTTGTCGGTGCCGATCATCGCGAACGGCACCACCGGCGCCCCCGTCATCAGGGTCAGCCGCGCGATGCCCGTACGACCCCGGTACAGCCGGCCGTCGGGGGAGCGGGTGCCCTCCGGGTAGATCGAGAAGATCTTGCCCTCCTCGAGCACCCGACGGCCCGTCATCAGCGCCGCCACACCGCCGCGGCCGCCGTCCCGGTCCACCGGGATCATGCCGACGCTGGTGAAGAACCAGGCCATCGCCCGGCCCTTGAGGCCCTTGCCCGTCACGTACTCGTCCTTGCCGATGAAGTGGACCGGACGGTCCAGGCAGATCGGCATGATCATCGAGTCGATGAAGGTCAGGTGGTTGCCCGCGAGGATCACGGGACCCGTCCCGGGGATGTTCTCGGCGCCCTCCACGCGGGGGCGGAACATCAGGCGCATGACCGGCCCGAGCACTGCCTTGATGATCGCGAGACGGGACAACGGTTCCTCCGGTGGGAAGCGGGTCGGTCGAGTTGTCGAGACGACGGTTGCAGCTGGCGACGATACTCGCGGGTCACCCCCACGCGCACATCGGGTTCACCGAGCGGATACACAGTGTTGACGCGTGTATCCGCCATGTTCCGCCGAGGTCCGCCGCCCGTAGGGCCCCGCTGCCTAGCGTCGGGGACAACAGTTGACAGGTGCGGGACATCACACCGCGGCTCACACAGGAGGATCCCTCATGACCCAGGGCGAACGCCGGACCCCGGCACGGCGGACGGTTCTCGGAGCGGCGGGCGCCACCGCCCTCGGCGCCTCCACGGCCCTCGCGGCCGGCACCGGCACCGCGCGGGCCGCCGAGCAGCAGGCCGCCGCCCCGGACCGCACGCCCGGCCGCGGCCACGGCTACCGCTCCCTCCCCGTCCCCACCGTCATCGGCCACCGCGGCGCCAGCGGCTACCGCCCCGAGCACACCCTCGGCTCCTACCGGCACGCCCTCGACCTCGGCGCCCACGTCGTCGAGCAGGACCTCGTCCCCACCCGGGACGGGCACCTGGTCTGCCGCCACGAGAACGACATCACCGGCACCACCGACGTCGCCGACCACCCCGAGTTCGCCTCCCGGAAGACCACCAAGACCGTCGACGGCACCGCGCTCACCGGCTGGTTCACCGAGGACTTCACGCTCGCCGAGCTCAAGACCCTGCGGGCCAAGGAGCGCATCCCCGGCACCCGCCAGGAGAACACCCTCTACGACGGCCGCTGGACGGTCCCCACCTTCGAGGAGGTGCTGCGCTGGGCCGAGGAGGAGGGCCGCCGCCGGGGCCGCGAGATCTGGCTCCACGTCGAGACCAAGCACCCCAGCTACTTCCGCTCCCTCGGCCTCGGCCTGGAGGAACCGCTCGCCAAGCTCCTGCGCCGGTACGGACGCCACCGCGCGAACTCCCCCGTCTTCCTCCAGTCCTTCGAGCCCAGCAGCATCCAGCGCCTGGCGAAGCTGGTGGACGCCCCGGGCGTCGTCCTGCTCTCGGGCGCGAGCAGCCGCCCCTGGGACTTCGTCGAGGCCGGGGACCCGCGCACGGTCGCCGACCTGGTCACGCCCGAGGGCCTCGCCTGGATCGCCTCGTACGCGCAGGGCATCGGCCCCACGCTCGACCTGGTCATCCCGAAGGACGCGAGCGGCCGGCTCGGCACCCCGACCACCCTGGTCCGCGACGCGCACGCCGAGGGGCTGATCCTCCACCCGTACACGCACCGCAACGAGAACGCCTTCCTGCCCGCGGACTTCCGCAAGGGCACGGACCCGACGGCGTACGGCGACGCCTTCGGGGCGCTCAAGCGGTACCTGGAGACGGGGATCGACGGCATCTTCTCCGACAACCCGGACACCGCCCTGCTCGCCGCCGCGGACCTCGCCGCCCGCGACTGAGCCGACGAGGGGGTCGTACGGCCGGGCCGCCGGACCGTACGACCCCCTCCCGGGTGGTTTACGCGTCGCACCGCAACCGCGGCCGCGCACCCCGGCATCGTGCCGGTCATGACGACCCCCGAGACCACCCCCGCACCAGCGGCCCCGGACCTCCAGGCCCCCGAGACCACCCCCGCACCGGCGGCCCCGGACCTCCAGGCCCCCGAGACCACCCCCGCACCGGCGACTCCGGACCTCCAGGCCCCCGAGACCACTCCCGCACCAGCGGCCCCGGATCTCCAGGCCCCCGAGACCACCCCCGCGCCCGGGACTCCGGACCTCCAGGCCCCCGAGACCACCCCCGCGCCCGGGACTCCGGACCTCCAGGACCACGCCGCCGTTCCCGTCCCCGCCCCCGGACTCCTCGCCGCCCTCGCCCCCCTCCTCTCCGCCGAGTCCGACGCCGAGGCGCCGGCCGCCGGCGTCGATCCGGGCGACCTCGAACAGGCCGTCTGGCTCCGCCTCCTGGAGCAGCTCCGGCAGACCGGCGCCGCCCCCGAACGGCCCGCCGAATGGCTGCGCCGCGCCGTCCGCGCGGAGGCGCGCCGCGCCCGCAGGACCCACGACCGGGAACGCCCCTACCGGGACGAGCCCGTCCACGAGCCGGGCGGCGCCGAGCCCCACGGCTCCCCGGAGCACTCCCTGCTGGTCGCCGAGGGCCGCCGCACCCTGCGCGCCGCCGTCACCAGGACCCCCGGCCGCTGCCCGAAGGTGCTCACCGCGATGCTCGATCCGGAGGACCCCACCTACCGCGAAATCGCAGGAGAGTTGGGTATCTCACAGGGCAGTCTGGGGCCGATGCGTTCCCGCTGCCTGGGATGCCTGCGCAGAATGCTGGCTGCGGAGGTTCCCGCCCCCGGCCGACGGGGAAGGGTGCGGTAAACCGATGATCGACAGATGAGCGGGAGGCGTGCACACATGGGCCTGAGTGTGACCATCTCAGCAGCGGACGCGCAGGACGCGGAGCACATCCTGAAGCTGCAGTACCTCTGCTACCAGAGCGAGGCGGAGCTGTACGGGGACTGGTCCATCGAGCCCCTCACCCAGTCGCTCGACGCCCTGCGCGCCGAACTGGCCGAGGGACACGGACTCGTGGCCCGGCTCGGCGACGAGGTCGTCGCCTCCGTGCGGGCCCGCCTCGACGAGGACGGCACCGTGCGGATCGCCAAGCTGATCGTCCACCCGCGCATGCGACGGCACGGCCTCGGCAGCCGCCTCCTCGACGGCATCGAGCGCCACTTCGCGGCCGCCACCACCGAGGCGGCGACGTCCGCCAAGCGCTTCCGGCTCTTCACCGGCCATCGCAGCGAGGGCAATCTGCGCCTCTACCGCAGCAAGGGGTACGAGCAGGTCGCCACCCGCGAGCTCGGCCCGAGGCTCACCCTGGTGACCCTGGAGAAGGCCGCCTAGGCGGCCTTCGACCTCCGCAGCCACCAGATGCCGGTCAGCGGCAGCAGCACCGGGATGAAGACGTAGCCGTATCCGAAGTCCGACCAGACCGTCGCGTCCGGGAAGGCGGACGGCTCGACCAGCGTCCAGGTCCCCACGACCAGCACGCCCGCGAGCTCGGCGGCGCAGCACACCAGCGCCGCCCTGCGGGCCTTCTCCCCGCCCCGTACCAGCGTGTACGTGATGAAGACGTAGACGACCGCCGCCACCGCCGACAGGGTGTACGCCAGCGGCGCGCGGTCGAACTCGGTGGCGATCTGGTAGATCGAGCGGGAGACCGCGCCGACCGACATCACGCCGTACAGCCAGACGAGCAGCATGCCCGGGCCCTTGACCAGACGGGTCGTTCCCTCGGTCGCGGTCATGGTCAGCCCACCGTCCAGATGTCGTAGAGACGCACTTCGAGCACGGCCAGGACGACCGCGCCGGCCGCCACCGTCGCCGAACCCCACCGGCTGCGCTCCGCGAGCGACATGAAACCGGCGATGGGCACCGCGCACAGCGCGCCGAGCAGATAGGCGACGAAGATCGTCGTGCCCTCCTCGGCCTTCTCGCCGCGCGCCAGCTGCACGATGCCGACGATCAGCTGGACCAGGACCAGGAAGGTCACCACGGCCATGCCGATGAAGTGCCAGTCCTTGGTCGACTGATCCCGGAAGGCGGCGAAGCCGCACCAGGCGGCGAGGGCGAGCGCGGCCACGGAGACCGCGACCGTCAGGGCGTCAAGCATGCGCCCGAGGGTATTACGGCCCGAAGCGCCCGATGCGCCCGCCCCCCGGCTCGCCGGGGGCCGCCGGGGGGCGTGGCCTCCGCCACATCCCGTACCCGATCACCGTCCCCTCCGCGGCCGGGCCCGGGGCCGTTCCCGCCAGGCCACGCACGGAAAGGCGCACCGCGAGCCGTCCCGGGCGCGTCCGCCTGGCGTCTCAATGCTGTCCGCTATTCGGACAGTCCGCTTCTCTTCGCAGCTGCGCATGTTTTACTTGCAGCCATGACCACGACGAGCAGCCGCACCCTTGCGACCGAGGCGAACACGACGCCCGGTGCTCGTTGTACGTGTCGAATGTGCGCCATCTGAGGGCCCCCGCCTGAGCCTCGCGCCCCGAAGCGAGACCCCGACGGCCGAGCCGATCCGCCCGCCACCCGGCGCCGGACCGTGCCTGCCCCGCGCACCGCTGTCCACCGGCCACCAGCCGACCGGCACAGCCTCCCGTGCGCCTGACTGTCCGAAGACGAATGCCCCGTGCGCGACGGACCCCGCGTCGCGCACTCGACAGTGACGGAAACCCCTGTGATCACCACTTCGGGCCTGACCAAGGTCTACGAGTCGCGCGGCCGACAGGTCACCGCTCTGGACGGAGTCGACCTCCACGTCCGCGAGGGCGAGGTCTTCGGCGTCATCGGCCAGAGCGGCGCCGGCAAGTCCTCGCTCATCCGCTGCGTCAACCTCCTGGAACGCCCCACCTCCGGCACCGTGACCGTCGACGGCGTCGACCTCACCGCACTGGCCGGAAAGAGCCGCCGCGCCGGCAAGGACCTGCGCCGGGCGCGCAGCAGCATCGGCATGGTCTTCCAGCACTTCAACCTGCTGTCCTCCCGCACGGTCAAGGACAACATCGAGCTCCCCCTGGAGATCCTCGGCGTCTCCGGCGCCGAGCGCTCCCGCCGGGCCCTGGAACTCCTCGACCTGGTCGGCCTCGCCGACAAGGCGAAGTCCTACCCCGGCCAGCTCTCCGGTGGCCAGAAGCAGCGCGTCGGCATCGCCCGCGCCCTCGCCGGCAACCCCAAGGTCCTCCTCTCCGACGAGGCCACCAGCGCCCTCGACCCGGAGACCACCCGCTCCATCCTCCAGCTCCTGCGCGACCTCAACCGGCAGCTCGGCCTCACCGTCCTGCTCATCACGCACGAGATGGACGTCGTCAAGACGATCTGCGACTCCGCCGCGCTCATGCAGAAGGGCCGCATCGTCGAGTCCGGCACCGTCGGCGAACTGCTCGCCACCCCCGGCTCCCAGCTGGCGGCCGAACTGTTCCCGGTCAGCGGCGCCCCCACGGGCCCCGACCGCACCGTCGTCGACGTCACGTTCCACGGCGAGGCCGCGACCCAGCCGGTCATCTCGCAGCTCTCCCGCACGTACAACATCGACATCTCGATCCTCGGGGCGGCGATGGACACCGTCGGCGGGAAGCAGATCGGCCGGATGCGGATCGAGCTCCCCGGACGGTACGAGGACAACGTCGTCCCGGTCGGCTTCCTGCGCGAACAGGGCCTCCAGGTCGAGCTCGTGGAAGACGACGCACAGGAGTCGGGCGCCGCGCCCGTACTGGTCAAGGAAGGTGCCAAGTGACCTGGTCGGAGATGCAGCCCCTCCTGGAGCAGGGCACCGTCGACACGCTCTACATGGTCCTGTGGGCCACCGTCGTCACCATCGCCGGCGGCCTGCCGCTCGGCATCCTCCTCGTCCTCACGGACAAGGGCGGACTGCTGCAGAACCGGCCGGTGAACAAGGTCGTCGGTGCGATCGTGAACGTCGGGCGCTCGCTGCCGTTCATCATCCTGCTGATCGCCCTGATCCCCTTCACGACCTTCGTCGTCGGCACCTTCATCGGCCCGACCGCGATGATCGTGCCGCTCGCCATCGGCGCCATCCCCTTCTTCGCGCGCCTCGTCGAGACGGCGATCCGCGAGGTCGACCACGGACTCGTCGAAGCCGTCCAGGCCATGGGCGGCGGCATCCCCACCATCGTCCGCAAGGTGCTGCTCCCGCAGGCCCTGCCCTCGCTGGTCTCCGCCGTCACCACCACCGTGATCGTCCTCATCGGCTACTCCGCGATGGCCGGCGCGGTCGGCGGCGAGGGCCTCGGCTCCAAGGCCGTCACCTACGGATACCAGCGCTTCGACACCACGTTCATGCTGGTCACCGTCGTCGTCCTGGTCCTGATCGTGACCGTCGTCCAGCTCATCGGCGACGGAGTCGTCCGACTCCTCGCCCGCCGGGGCCGCACCGCGTAACGGCCCCAGGCCAACCCAGACTTCGATTTTCGAAGAACAGCCCGGACTTGTTGTCCAGGCGTCCACCGCTCCACCGGAAAGAGGCACTCTTCGTGCGCAAGAACATCAAGCTCACCGCCGGCATCGCCGCCACCGCCGCCCTCGCCCTCGGCCTCACCGCCTGCGGCACCTCCTCGGACCCGTCCTCCGCCAAGGACTCGGCCGGCGCCGCCGACAAGCCCCTCGTCGTCGCCGCGTCCCCGACGCCGCACGCCGACATCCTCAACTTCGTCAAGGACAACCTGGCCGAGAAGGCCGGCCTGAAGCTGGAGGTGAAGGAGTTCACGGACTACGTCCTGCCGAACACCGCCACCGAGTCCGGCCAGGTCGACGCCAACTACTTCCAGCACAAGCCGTACCTCGACGACTTCAACAAGAAGAACGGCACCCACATCGTCCCGGTGGTCGACGTCCACCTGGAGCCGCTGGGCCTCTACTCCAAGAGCCTCAAGTCGGTGAAGGACATCAAGGCCGGCCAGACCATCGCCGTCCCCAACGACACCACCAACGGCGGCCGCGCGCTCCAGCTGCTCGCCGAGAACGGCCTGATCACCATCAAGCCCGGCGTCGGCACCAACGCCAAGCTCTCCGACATCACCGACAAGAAGGGCCTGGAGTTCAAGGAGCTGGAGGCCGCCACCGTGCCCCGCGCCCTGAACGACGTGGACGCCGCCGTCATCAACGGCAACTACGCCATCGAGGCCAAGCTCCAGCCGGCGAAGGACGCCCTCGTCCTGGAGAAGGCGGAGGACAACCCGTACGCCAACTTCCTCGCCGTCAAGGAGGGCAACGAGAAGGACGCCCGCGTGCAGAAGCTCGCCAAGCTCCTCAACTCGCCCGAGGTGAAGAAGTACATCGAGGACACCTACAAGGGCTCGGTCATCCCGGCCTTCGGCGCCGCCAAGTAAGGGCGCCCGGCAGGAACCACGTCCGAGGGACCGTCAGACCGGCTCCCCCGTACAGTCCTTGAGCAGAAGGCCCCCGCACCCCGTCCGGTGCGCGGGGCCTTCGCCACACCCACCCCCCACATCACCGGCACACCCGACCCGGCCATGCGCACCGGCGCCCGCATGCTGCATGCTGTGCGTTCACGGTCGATTCGGACGGTCCACGGCATGGAGCTGCGCATGACTACCACCTTTCCGGACATCTCCATCAACACGGACCGGCTGGTGCTGCGCGCGCTCGAGGAGACGGACGCCCCCGCCCTCGCCGAGATGATGAACGACGAGATGGTCGCCGCCTGGACGGCCGTGCCCCAGCCCTTCACCGAGGCCGCCGCACACCGCTGGATCACCGAGTACGCCCCCGCCGAACGCACCGCCGGCCGGGGCCTCGACCTCGCCGTCACCGAGTTCCTGACCCAGCGCCTCGTCGGCATCGTCCAGTTGGGCAAGACCGACTGGCAGGTCCGCTCCACCGAGATGTCCTACATCATCGCCCCCTGGGCCCGCGGCGAGGGCTACGCCTCCGAAGCCGCGCTCGCCACCGCCCAGTGGCTCTTCGGCGACCAGAAGTTCGAACGCCTCGAACTGCGCACCGCCGCCGACAACACCGCCTCCCAGCAGGTCGCCCAGAAGATCGGCTGCATCAGCGAGGGCGTCCTGCGCAACGCGTGCATAGCCCGCACCCGCACGGAGGACGGCAGCTGGACCGAACTGCGCACCGACTTCATCGTCTGGGGCCTCCTCCCCGAGGACCTCGACGGCGTCGCCGACCAGATGGCCGAGGCCGGCTACTCCTCGTACACCGACTGGAGCTGAGCCCCCACAGCGATCCCGGGGTACGCTCGGCACGCCCCCGACCTGCGACGACACCAGGGAGACAGACGACGATGGCCGACCGCGTCACGGTGATCGGCTGGGACGGCTCGCCCCTCACCGCGGCGGCCCGGTCCGCGCTCTCCGCCGCCACCCTCGTGGCCGGCGCCGGCCACCACCTGACGCTGCCCGAGGTGCCGCCGGGCGCCGAACGCATCCGCCTCGGCAGCGTCGACCTCGCCGCCCGCCGCATCGCCGGCCACCGCGGCACCGCCGTCGTCCTCGCCGACGGCGACCCCGGCTTCTTCGGCGTCGTCCGCACCCTGCGCGCCCCCCAGCACGGCCTGGAGGTCGAGGTCGTCCCCGCCGTCTCGTCCGTGGCGGCCGCCTTCGCACGCGCCGGCATGCCCTGGGAGGACGCGAGGATCGTCGTCGCCCACCAGCGCACCCTGCGCCGCGCCGTCAACGTCTGCCGCGCCCACCCCAAGGTCGCCGTCCTCACCTCGCCGGGCGCGGGACCGGCCGAACTCGCCCTCCTCCTCGACGGCGTCCACCGCACCTTCGTCGTCTGCGAGGAGCTCGGCACCGACCGCGAACAGGTCTCCGTCCTCACCTCCGACAAGGCCGCCGACCACACCTGGCGCGACCCGAACGTCGTCCTCGTCATCGGCGGCGCGCTCGGCGGCACCCCCACCGCCCCCTGGCTGATGGGCCGGGACCCGGCCACGCGCACGGTACGCGGCTGGGGCCTTCCCACCGAGGAGTACGACTCCGAGGGCGAAGGCCCCGGAACCGGACCGGCCCACACCGGCGCCGGCGCGGACCCCGCCCTCCGAGCCGCCCAACTGGCCCGCCTCGGGCCCCGCACCGGCGACCTCGTCTGGGACATCGGCTGCGCGGGCGGCGCCTTCTCCGTCGAGGCCGCACGCTTCGGCGCCGCCGTCATCGCCGTGGACACCGACCCGGACGCCTGCGCCCGCACCGAACGGGCCGCCCGCCGTCACGGGGTCCTCCTCCAGACCGTCCCGGGCCGCGCCCCGCACGTCCTGGAGAGCCTGCCCGAACCCGACGTCGTACGGATCGCGGCAGGCGGCGTCCCCGTCGTCACCGCCTGCACCGACCGGCGCCCGGAGCGCATCGTGGCCCACGCCTCCACCCGCGACGAGGCCGAGGCGATCGCCACCGCCCTCGCCGACGGCGGCTACGCCGTCGAGACCGTCCTCCTCCAGACCGTCGGACTCGACCCGGACGACTGGTCGGAACGCGAGCGCTCGGTCGTCTTCCTGCTGTCCGGACGCAGGGCGAACTCCGCCTAGCTCCGCCGGGGGACCCCCACCCGTGACCAGGCCGCCCCACCGGGGCAGGGTAGGCTGGCCGATTGTTGTACCGCACCGGGACGTTCGACACTCTGTTCGCCAATGTCCCGAATTGGTGGCCGCTTTGTGCCACTCATGTGGTACTTGACAACGGGGGGACCGCGCGACGTGGCGCAGTCCACAGCGCACCGTGGCAGATCTCCCTGCCACGATGGCCGAAGGCCGCGACAATGTGTGGGTGTCCGCGCGTGTTTCGTGCCGCGCGGCGCGCGCGCTCGTTCTTGTCGACGGGCGCAGGTCTGAAGGAGCACAAGCGATGGGCGAGGGGTACGCATGACGGACACCGGCCAGGTCCCGGGCGAGGGGCTGCCGGAGAACGCAGGCATGGTCGAGCAGCCGGGCATCCCCGCTCCGGACGCGTACACCTTCCTGGACCCCTCCGGCCACACCACCGAGGACGACGACCTGCTCCTGATGCCGGGCGCCCAGGGCGCCTGGAGCGAGCACCCGCCGGGCGTCGTGCCCGCGCCGCCGGTCGCCGTCCCGGCCCCGCCGACGGCACCCGTCGCCCCGGAGGCGCAGGTCCCGATGGGCGACCCGCTCACCGACCCGCTGCCGGACCCGCTCACGGGCCCGCTCCCCGACGGGGTCGCGCTCGCCGACGTGCTGACCGCCCCGCAGGGCCAGACCCCGCCGCAGGGCGTGCCGCTCGGCACCCCGGCGCACGGCGTCCCCGTGGCCACCGAGCACGGCTACGAGCCCGGCATCCTCGACACCGGCGCCCACGAGGCGGCCGGCCGCGACTCCGGCTCCGTCGACCTCGGCGGCGTCCGCATGCCCCCGCAGGCCGCGGCCCCGACCCCGCCGCCGGCCCGCCGCCCGCTGCACATGGGCCCGCCGGTGCCCGAGGCCGGCGGCGGCGTCGTGCTCTCCCTCGCCGACCGCGGCCCGGCCACCGCGCCCGCTCCGGCCCCGCAGCCCGCGCCGGTCCCCGAGCCGGTCGTGGCCACGGCCCCCGCCCCGATGCCGGTGCGGAACCCGGGCCCGCCGACCACCGGCCCCGAGTACTTCGAGATCGCGCAGGACCAGCAGCTCGCCCCGCAGGGCGCCGAGCCGTGGGTCGCGCAGCCGCAGGAGCCGGCCGCGCCGCAGGCACCCGCAGAAACGGTCGTCCCGCCGACGGCCCAGTTCGTCCAGGTCGAGGGCTCCGTCCCGACGACCCCGCACCTGGCCCCGGTCCCGGCCGCCGAGGCGCCCCAGGCCACCGAGCCGGCGCCGGTCGCGGAGCAGGCTCCGGCCGAGGAGCCGTCGCTCCCGGCCGAGCCCGTGGCGGAGGCACCCGTGGAGCCGGTGGCGGAGGCCCCGGCCGACGTGGTCGAGCCCGTCGCGGAGGCCACCGAGCCCGTCGCGGAGGTCGTGGACGCCCAGGCGACCGTGCCCGCGCCCCGCGAGGCCGAGCCCGCCGGACCGGTGCAGGTCATCGAGCCGCAGACGGCCGAACCCGTCGCGGAGGCCCCGGCCGAGCCCGTACAGCCCGTACAGGAGCCCGCCCCGGCCCAGCCGGTGGAGCCCCCGACCACCGAAGCCGCACCCGCCGAGGCCCAGGCCGAGGCCGCTCCCGAGACCACCCCCGAGGCCGCGGAGCCGGTGGCGGAGGTCCTCGTGGAGCCCGCGCTCGAGCAGCCCGCCGTCGTCGAGGCCGTGGCGGAGGCCCCGGTCGAAGCTCCCGCGGAGGCCCAGGCGGAGGCGGCGGCCGAGCAGCCCCTCGTAGTCGCGGAGGAGCAGCCGGAGCCGACCCCCGAGCCCCTGCCGACCCCCGAGCCCCTGCCGACCTCCGAGCCCATGCCGGCCCCCGAGGCCGCACCGGCACAGGAGGCCGTGGCCGAGGCCCCGGCCGACGACCAGCCGGAGCCCCAGCCCGAAGCACCGACGTCCGACTCCCCGGCCGAGGTCCAGGCGGAAGCGCCGGCCGAACTCCAGGTGGAAGAGCAGACGGAGGAACAGCCGGAGGAGCAGACGGAGGAACAGCCGGAAGAGCAGACGGAGAGTCGCCCCGACTCCCCGGCCTCGGCCCCGGCTCCGGCCTACGACGACGCCGAGCGCGAGGCCGTCCTCCGCGTGATGCGCGAGCGCCGCGACATCCGCAACGGCTTCCGCAGCGACCCGATCCCGCACGAGGTGCTCCTCCGAGTCCTCGAAGCGGCCCACACGGCGCCCAGCGTCGGCCACTCGCAGCCCTGGGACTTCGTCGTCATCCGCTCCGCCGAGACCCGGCAGACGATGCACGAGCTGGCCCAGCGTCAGCGCGAGGCCTACGCCAAGTCGCTGCCGAAGGCACGGGCGAAGCAGTTCAAGGAACTGAAGATCGAGGCCATCCTCGACACCCCGGTGAACATCGTCGTGACCGCCGACCCCACCCGGGGCGGCCGCCACACGCTGGGCCGCTACACGCAGCCGCAGATGGCCCCGTACTCCTCGGCGCTCGCCGTCGAGAACCTCTGGCTCGCGGCCCGCGCCGAAGGCCTCGGCGTCGGCTGGGTCAGCTTCTTCGACGAGCGCGAGATGGTCCGTACGCTCGGCCTTCCCGAGCACCTCGAAGTGGTCGCGTACCTCTGCGTGGGCTACGTCGACGAGTTCCCCGAGGAGCCCGAGCTGATGCAGGCGGGCTGGTCCAAGCGCCGCCCGCTGGCCTGGGTCGTCCACGAGGAGACGTACGGCCGCCGCGCGCTGCCCGGCGAGGAGCCGCACGACCTGCTCCAGGAGACCGTCGCGAACATCCGCCCGCTGGACGCCAAGGCGCTCGGCGAGGCGTGGGAGCGGCAGAAGCGCATGACCAAGCCCGCCGGGGCGCTGGGCATGCTGGAGATCATCTCCGCACAGCTCTCGGGTCTCTCCCGCGTCTGCCCGCCCCCGATCCCGGAGCCGGCCGCCGTGGCGATCTTCGCCGGCGACCACGGTGTCCACGCCCAGGGCGTCACCCCGTGGCCGCAGGAGGTCACGGGCCAGATGGTGGCCAACTTCCTCGGCGGGGGAGCGGTCTGCAACGCCTTCGCGAACCAGGTGGGCGCCGAGGTCTGCGTCATCGACGTGGGCGTGGCGTCGGAACTCCCCGCCACTCCGGGCCTCCTGCCCCGCAAGGTCCGCCCGGGCACGGGCGACTTCACCACGGGCCCGGCCATGACCCGCGAGGAAGTCCTGGCGGCGATCGAGGTGGGCATCGAAACGGCCCGCGACCTCGTGGCAGCAGGCAACAAGGCCCTGCTCACGGGCGAGATGGGCATCGCGAACACCACGGCGTCCGCGGCACTGATCTCGGTCTACACCGGGGTGGACGCCGCCGAGGTCACGGGCCGGGGCACCGGCATCAACGACGAGACGCACGCCCGCAAGGTGGACGTGGTCCGGCGCGCCCTCGACCTGCACAAGCCGGACCCGGCGGACCCGATCGGCGTCCTGTCGGCGGTCGGCGGCCTGGAGCACGCGGCCCTCGTGGGCCTGATCCTGGGCGCGGCCTCGCTCCGTACCCCGGTCATCCTGGACGGCGTCTCCACGGGCGCGGCGGCCCTCGTCGCCCGCGCCATCGCCCCCGAGTCGCTCGCGGCGTGCATCGCGGGCCACCGCAGCGCCGAACCGGGCCACGTCGCGGCCCTCAACAAGCTGGGCCTGCGCCCGCTGGTCGACCTGGACCTCCGTCTCGGCGAAGGCACGGGCGCCCTGCTCGCCCTGCCCCTGGTCCAGAGCGCGGCCCGGGCGATGCACGAGGTGGCCACGTTCGACTCGGCGGGAATCACGGAGAAGTAGCACCGCCGGCGAGTCCCCCGCCCACCGACGGAAGTGGGGGACGCGCAGGAACCGGGTTCGGGACGTAAAGCGTGATTTGTGGCGCGCAAGAAACGCCAGGTGTCTGATGGCCCCGCAAGCGCCGTAAATCATGCAGTCCCGAACCCGGTTCCGGAGCGTCCCCCACGTCACGGACCCACCGGCGGGGGACGTCCGTCACACCCTGCCAACCCCAGGTCACGGCTATCGTGATCGTGCACGAGCCGCTCCACCGCCGCAGCGGCACCCTCGCCCGCACCGCCCCGCTCTCCGAGGAGCCGCTCACCCATGGCAGAGAACGCCGAGCACCCCGCCTACCCCGTCGGACTGCGCCTCGCCGGCCGCCGCGTCGTCGTCCTCGGCGGCGGCCAGGTGGCCCAGCGCCGACTCCCGGCCCTCATCGCCGCAGGTGCCGACATCACCCTGATCTCCCCGTCGGCGACCCCGTCCGTGGACGCGATGGCGGAGACAGGCGAGATCACCTGGATCAAGCGAAGGTACGAGGACGGGGACCTGGCCGACGCCTGGTACGCCCTGGTGGCGACCACGGACGAGACGGCGAACGCCGCGGCCTCGGCCGAGGCCGAGCGAACCAGGACCTGGTGCGTACGGGCGGACGACGCCGAGGCGGCCACCGCCTGGACCCCGGCCACGGGCCGCGACGCCGGCGTCACGGTGGCGGTGCTCACCGGCCACGACCCCCGCCGCTCCGCAGCCGTGCGCGACGCGATCGTCGAGGGCCTCCGCGACGGCTCGATCGCCGCGCCCGCGCACCGCTCCCGCACCCCCTTCGTCGCCCTGGTGGGCGGCGGCCCCGGCGACCCGGACCTCATCACCGTCCGGGGCCGCCGACTGCTCGCGGAGGCGGACGTGGTCATCGCGGACCGGCTCGGCCCCCGCGACCTCCTGGACGAGCTGCCGCCCCACGTCGAGGTGATCGACGCGGCGAAGATCCCGTACGGCCGCTTCATGGCCCAGGAGGCCATCAACAACGCGCTCATCGAGCACGCCAAGCAGGGCAAGTCCGTGGTCCGCCTCAAGGGCGGGGACCCGTTCGTCTTCGGCCGGGGCATGGAGGAGGCCCAGGCGCTGCTCGCCGAGGGCATCGCCTGCACGGTGGTCCCGGGCATCTCCAGCTCGATCTCGGTCCCCGGCGCGGCCGGCATCCCGGTGACGCACCGGGGGGTGGCCCACGAGTTCACGGTGGTCAGCGGCCACGTGGCCCCGGACGACCCGCGTTCGCTGGTGGACTGGGCGTCCCTGGCGAAGCTGACGGGCACGCTGGTCATCCTCATGGGGGTCGACAAGATCGGCAAGATCGCCGAGGCGCTGATCGCCCACGGCAAGTCCCCGGACACCCCTCTGGCCCTGGTCCAGGAGGGGACGACGGCGACCCAGCGCCGGGTGGACGCGACGCTGGCGACGGTCGCGGAGACGGTCGAGGCGGAGGAGGTCCGCCCGCCGGCGGTCATCGTCATCGGCGAGGTCGTCACCGAGGGCCCCGACAAACTGACGAGGTAACACCCACCACCCGCACGACGACCAGCACACAACGGGGGGCGACCGAACGACGGGTCGCCCCCGCACACATTGGCACCACACCCCGGACAAGGCAGTATCACCTCGTGGCCGAACTCATCACGATCGACGACCCCGACGACCCGCGCCTGCGCGACTACACCGGCCTGACCGACGTCGAGCTCCGCCGCAGGCGCGAGCCGGCCGAGGGCCTGTTCATCGCGGAGGGCGAGAAGGTCATCCGCCGGGCCAGGCAGGCCGGGTACGAGATGCGGTCGATGCTGCTCTCGGCCAAGTGGGTCGACGTCATGCGCGACGTCATCGACGAGGTCCCCGCCCCGGTGTACGCGATCCAGCCCGACCTCGCGGAACGCGTCACCGGCTACCACGTGCACCGCGGCGCGCTGGCCTC
Source organism: Streptomyces sp. NPDC006197 (assembly GCF_040613865.1). Taxonomy (NCBI): domain Bacteria; kingdom Bacillati; phylum Actinomycetota; class Actinomycetes; order Kitasatosporales; family Streptomycetaceae; genus Streptomyces; species Streptomyces sp. NPDC006197. The sequence goes on from NZ_JBEXSZ010000036.1 coordinate 43,062, forward strand.
CATGCAGCGCAAGCCGCTCCCGGAGGCCGCCGAGCTGCTCGCCGGCGCCCGCCGGGTGGTGATCATGGAGTCGGTCAACGACCACACCAACATCGGCGCCATCTTCCGCAGCGCCGCCGCCCTGGGCATGGACGCGGTCCTGCTGTCCCCGGACTGCGCGGACCCGCTGTACCGACGCTCGGTGAAGGTCTCCATGGGCGCGGTCTTCTCGGTCCCGTACGCCCGCCTGGAGGCGTGGCCCCGAGGCCTGGAGACGGTACGGGAGGCGGGCTTCAAGCTCCTCGCCCTCACCCCGGCGGAGAAGGCGACCTCGATCGACGAGGCCGCCCCGCACCGCCTGGAGCGGGTGGCGCTGATGCTCGGGGCGGAGGGCGACGGCCTGTCCACGCAGGCCCTGCGCGCCGCCGACGAGTGGGTCCGCATCCCGATGGCCCACGGCGTCGACTCGCTCAACGTGGGCGCGGCGGCGGCCGTCGCGTTCTACGCGGTGGCGACGGGCCGCCCGGAGTCCTGACCCCTACCCCTGCAGGGCCTGCGCGGCGGCGATCCCGAGGGCCACGACGAGGGTCACGACCACGAAGACGAAGAGCCGCTGCCGCAGCAGCCGGGGGTTGGCGGGCCGGCGCCCGGTCGACGTGGAGCGCGCGCCGGGCCGGGTCCCGGGACGGGACTGGGGCCCGCGCGAGCCACCGGTCCGGGGGCCCGCCGAAGGCCGGGACGAGGGCCCGGCCCCACGCCCCCGCTCGGTACCCCGCTCCCGCTCCGTACCGCGCTCGCCGCCCCGCTCACGCTCCGGGCCGCGGCCGGGCACGTCCCGGTCGGTGTACCGCTCGGTGGGCCGGACGGTGCTCCGCTCCTCGGCGCGCTCCCGCTGCGCCGGCGGCCGGGAGACCGGCAGCCCCTGGGCCTCGCGCGCCGCGATCTCCTTGAGCCGCATCGACAGCTGCAGGGTGCTGGGACGGTCCTCGGGGTCCTTCGCGAGGCAGGCCCTGACGAGCGGCGCCAGCGCGTCGGGCACGCCGTGCAGCTGGGGCTCCTCGTGCACGACGCGGTAGAGCATGACCTCGGAACTGCCGTGCCCGAAGGGGGAGTCGGCCATCGCCGCGTACGCCAGGGTGGCGCCGAGCGAGAAGACGTCGGTGGCGGGGGTGACGGCCGCGCCGCGCACCTGCTCGGGGGCGAGGAATCCGGGCGATCCGACGGCGGTGCCGACATGGGTGAGGGTGCTCGCGCCCGTCGCCCAGGCGATCCCGAAATCGATGATCCGAGGCCCCTTGGGCGACAGCAGGATGTTCGACGGCTTGAGGTCACGATGGACGACCCCGGCCTCGTGGACGGCGACGAGGCCCTCCGAGAGCGCCGCCCCGATCGAGGCCACGTCGGCGGCCCGCAGCGGACCCTCCTCGGCGACCCGGTCGTGCAGCGAGGGGCCGGGCACGTACTGGGTGGCGAACCAGGGGCGGTCGGCCTCCAGGTCGGCGGCGACGAGCCGGGCGGTGCAGCCGCCGCGGATCCGCCGGGCCGCCGACACCTCACGGGCGAACCGCGAGCGGAACTCCTGGTCCTCGGCCAGGTCGGGCCGGATCACCTTCAGCGCCACCCGCTGGCCGCGCCGGTCGGACCCCAGGTACACGACGCCCATCCCGCCGGCCCCCAGCCTGCGGTGGAGCCGGAACGACCCGACGATCCGCGGATCCTCGCGCCGGAGCCGCATCATCGCCATGTCCGTCCCCTCGTCCGTTCGACGTGGCACAGCTTACGTAGTGGCGCCCGTACGCGCTCATAGGCCGCGCCCTCGCACCGGGATCGATTGTCAGTGCTGAGGGGGAGACCGGGGGAGGGGAGGCAACGGATCCGGGGCTCAACCCCCCTGCCGGAAAACCCACTTGACGTGCGGACGCGAACGCGACGGGGAGCCCGGCGGGCACCGCCCGGGACCGCCGGACCGGGCCCGCGCACCCGGCCGCGCATCCGGGGGCCGGGGAAGTGAGCGATGTCACTCGGGCGCCGTCCCCTCCGGGAAGACCCCGGGTTCCGGGCCGCCGTCTCCACCCAGGGGAGTACGTCGCACGGGCGGGCGTCATCCTTCGGGAGGCCCGGAAGTCGGTACGCGGGCATGACGTCCCGGCGCTTCCCGCTCCCTAGTGTTGAGGTCATGCGGCGGGTGCAGCACTCGTCCCCCGAGGTCACGCGCCCGCCGCACCAGACACGACAGGAGAGGAATCATGGCTTACACGGCACCGCGGACCACCCGGCCCTCCGGCCGCCGTCACCCCCTGGTGGCCACAGCCATGGTCCTCCCTCTCGCGGCCCTGCTCGTGGTCGTCTTCGGCGGCTGGGAAGCGGTGGTCACACAGGCGTCGTCCGTGGGCGTGATGCTGGGGCGCTGAGCGGCGCCCCGGACCCGGGAGAGCGGCCCGGGCCGGGACATCCGGCCATCAACCCCGTGGGGACGGGGGTGCGGCGGACGGCAGCGTGGGGCCGGTCAGCTGGGGAGCTGACCGGCCCTCGCGCGTTCCCGACAGGTCCGGCCCTCGCGCGTTCCCGACAAGGCCGGTCCTCGCGCGTCCCCGGCAAGACCGGCCCTCGCGCGCCCCCGGCAGGGCCGGCCGTCCACCGAGCGGCAGCCGGTGCGAGCGGCCACCCCGTACGCTCCGGGGGTGGCCCCAACACCCCCGATACCCCCGACGCCGTTCCCGTCCTCCGCGCCCGACGGCCAAGGCCCGCTCCAGCGCCTGGCCGCCCTCGCGCACACCGCCGCCCACCCGTCCGGCGAGCCCTGCCGCTGCGCGGGCGGGCTCGTCGGGGTGCTGGCGGACCGGGACGACGGGACCGTCGTACGGCACGGGGGGCTCGTCGCGAAGGCGCACGCGCCCGGCACCGACTCCGAGGCCCATCGCGTACGGCTCGCGCTGGCCGCGCACCAGGACGTCGGCGGCGTCTTCCTGCCGCCCCTCCCGCTGCCGCGGACGGGCCCCGACGCGCTGGGCGGCCGCCCGGTCACGGTCTGGCCGTACGGTCCGCCCGTCGACCCGGAGGACCCCGACGCCGCTCCGTGGGAGGAGGCGGCGCGACTCCTCGCCCTGCTGCACCGCACCCCGCCCCCGCCCGGCTGGGCCGACCGCCTCCCGGACATGCGGGCCCCGGAGAAGGTGGCCCTCGCCGTGGAGCGGATGCGCCGCACGGCTCCGGACCATCCGGCGGCGGCCACGGTCCTGGACGCCTGGCGGACGGTTCCCGACGGTCCCGCGACGGCGCACCGACTCCTGTGCCACGGCGACTTCCACCTGGGCCAGCTGGTCCGCGACACCCGCCCCGACGCCCGGGGGGACACCGGCATCGACGCGCCCTGGCGGCTCATCGACATCGACGACCTCGGCCTGGGCGACCCGGCGTGGGATCTGGCCCGGCCCGCCGCATGGTTCGCCGCCGGCCTCCTGCCGCCCGAGGTCTGGACGCGGTTCCTCGGCGCGTACCAGGAGGCGGGCGGCCCCGCCGTGGACACGGAGCCCTGGGGGCGGCTCGACGTGCCCGCCCGGGCGCTGACGGTCCAGACCGCCGCGCTGGCCCTGGCCAAGTCCACGGCCGAGCGCCGGCCGCTCGACGAGGTCGAGGAAGTGATGATCGACACCTGCGCCCGCATCGCCGGACATCGAACCGGGTAGGCCCTTTCGGCGTCCACGTAAGGTGAAGCCACCATTCGAACGGCAATGTCAGGGAGTTGAGCCGAGCATGCAGTGTCCCAAGTGCCATGCGGCCATGCACACGTACAACCGCAACGGCGTCCAGATCGAGCAGTGCAGCGGTTGCCGGGGCATTTTCCTGGATTACGGCGAGCTGGAGGCCCTGACCCGTCTGGAGTCCCAGTGGGTGCAGCAGGCCCCGCCCGCCCCGCCGGCGTACCCGGCGCAGCCCGCCCCCGCCGCGCCCGCCTGGGGCGCCCCGCAGCACGGCGGCCACCACGGTGGTCACCACGGCGGCCACTACCGCAAGGGCGGCTTCGGGCGGATGCTCTTCTCCTCCTGACCGGGACGCGAAGAAGCCCCCGGCCGCGAGCTGCGGCCGGGGGCTTCTTCCTGGTGCGCGATACTGGGATTGAACCAGTGACCTCTTCCGTGTCAGGGAAGCGCTCTCCCGCTGAGCTAATCGCGCGGGTACACC
>NZ_JBEXSZ010000036.1:47320-57873 GCF_040613865.1 Streptomyces sp. NPDC006197
CCCGAGGGGTGCCTGTACTGTGTGCGCGATACTGGGATTGAACCAGTGACCTCTTCCGTGTCAGGGAAGCGCTCTCCCGCTGAGCTAATCGCGCGGGTACACCCGAGGGGTGCCTGTACTGTGTGCGCGATACTGGGATTGAACCAGTGACCTCTTCCGTGTCAGGGAAGCGCTCTCCCGCTGAGCTAATCGCGCGGGCGCACCCGAGGGGTGCGTGAACTGTGGTGCGCGATACTGGGATTGAACCAGTGACCTCTTCCGTGTCAGGGAAGCGCTCTCCCGCTGAGCTAATCGCGCGGGGGATCCGAAGATCCAGGACCCGAAGATCCAGTGGACGATACTGGGATTGAACCAGTGACCTCTTCCGTGTCAGGGAAGCGCTCTCCCGCTGAGCTAATCGTCCTTGGAGGTGGAGACGGGATTTGAACCCGTGTAGACGGCTTTGCAGGCCGTTGCCTCGCCTCTCGGCCACTCCACCAGGAGTGAATACAGGGGTTCGGGAAGATCCCCCACATCGAGCGGACGACGAGATTCGAACTCGCGACCCTCACCTTGGCAAGGTGATGCTCTACCAACTGAGCCACGTCCGCTTGTCGTTTCCGTTCCGCTTGCGCGTCCCGGCGACGTGTTGAACTCTAGCGGATTCCTGGGCCAGTACAAAAACGCGTTTCCGCAGCGTGCTGACCTGCGGGCCCTTCCCCGCGCCCCGCCCGGCCTCACGGAGGGTTCGCACGGCGTTCACCCGCCGTGTCCCCGGGGTGGCAGGGAGCCCCCATCGGACGCCCTCCCTCGCCTCCGTCCCGCGCGCCCCTCGTGCCCCGGCGTACGCGGCCCCGTATCCCGCCCCGCCGGACCTAGACTCGATGCGTGCACGACCTTGCTCCCCTGGCCCGCTTCGGCGGCCTCGTCGCGACCGACCTCCGGGACGTCACCCATGATCCCGAGGCACTGGACTCCGCGGGCTTCTGGGCCGTCTGCGCGGACTTCGAAGGGCGCCTCACCTGCGCGCGCTTCGGGGACGTCCGGCCCGACCCGGTCCCCATGCCCGTCCCGGGCGCCTGGCGCGGACCCGCCGCCGGCGACTGGACGTCCTCGCTCGACCGTGCCGCGTACACCGCGGGCGTACGGCGCGTGCGCGAGCACATCGCGCGCGGCGAGGTCTACCAGGCGAACCTCTGCCGGGTGCTGACCGCGCCCCTGCCGGACCCGGCCGGCGCCGACGTCGACGCCCTCACCGCGCTCCTGGCCCGGGGCAACCCCGCCCCCTACGCCGGAACGATCCGGCTACCCGCCCACGGCGTGGAGATCGCCACCGCCTCCCCCGAGCTGTACCTGCGCAGGGAAGGGGCCCTGATCTCCTCGGGCCCCATCAAGGGGACCGGCCGCACCGCCGCCGACCTCCTGCCCAAGGACCACGCGGAGAACGTGATGATCGTCGACCTGGTCCGCAACGACCTGGGCCGCGTCAGCGAGACCGGCACCGTCGCGGTCCCCGAGCTCTGCGCGGTGGAGGAGCACCCCGGCCTCGTCCACCTCGTGTCCACGGTCACCGGCCTGCTGCGCGAGGACGCCGGCTGGCCCGAGCTGCTCGCCGCCACCTTCCCGCCCGGCTCCGTCACCGGCGCGCCCAAGTCCAGCGCGCTGCGGATCATCGAGGCGCTGGAGACCGCCCCCCGGGGGCCGTACTGCGGGGGCATCGGCTGGGTCGACGCCGACGCGGACACCGCCGAGCTGGCCGTGGGCATACGCACCTTCTGGATCGACCGCCCCGAGGGCGTGCTCCGCTTCGGCACGGGCGCCGGGATCACCTGGGGCTCCGACCCGGAGCGCGAGTGGGAGGAGACCGAGCTGAAGGCGGCCCGGCTGGTCGCGATAGCGTCGGGCGCCTACGAGTCAGGCGCCTGTGAGGCGAGCGGAAAGGCCACTTCTCGATGAAACTCTGGGTCAACGGCGGGCTGCACGACGCGGAGACCGCCCGGGTCTCCGTACTGGACCACGGACTGACCGTCGGCGACGGCATCTTCGAGACGGTCAAGGCGGAGCGTGGCGAAACGTTTGCTCTCACGCTCCACCTGGAGCGGCTCACCCGCTCCGCCCGCGGCCTCGGCCTGCCCGACCCCGACCTCGACGAGGTCCGCCGCGCCTGCGCGGCCGTCCTGGAGGCCAACCCGATGGAGCTCGGCCGGCTCCGCATCACGTACACCGGCGGACTCTCCCCGCTCGGCTCGGAGCGCGGCGACGCCGGGACGAGCCTGGTCGTCGCCCTCGGCGAGACCGGCCGCCGCCCCGACTCCACCGCCGTGATCACCGTCCCCTGGACGCGCAACGAGCGCGGAGCCCTCACCGGCCTCAAGACCACCTCGTACGCCGAGAACGTCGTCGCCCTCGCCAGGGCGCGCGAGCAGGGGGCCTCCGAGGCGCTCTTCGCCAACACCGTGGGGCAGCTCTGCGAGGGCACCGGCTCCAACGTCTTCGTCGTGGTCGACGGCGGGATCCTCACCCCGCCCGTCTCCTCCGGCTGCCTCGCGGGCATCACCCGGGCCCTCGCCGTGGAGTGGACCGGCGCCGAGGAGACCGACCTGCCGCTGGAGGTGCTGGAGAGTGCCGACGAGATCTTCCTGACCTCGACCCTGCGCGACGTCCAGGCCGTGCACCGGGTCGACGGCCGCGAGCTCGCGGGCGCGCCCGGCCCCGTCACCGCCAAGGCGATGCGGATCTTCGACGAGCGGGCGGCCGGGAACCGGGATCCGCGGCTCGCGTAAATCCGGATGACGGGTGCCGGGCGGATGGGTAGAACACCCGTGATGACCACCACCCTGCGGCCGACCGAGCCGCTTCAGCAGTCCGCCGACGGCGGCCGTTCCCGCACCTTCGACATCTGCGTGAACAGCCGCCGGGTCGGCTCCGTCCGCCTCGCCACCGATCCGGCCTTCGGCACCGGCTCCGGCCTGATCGAGGGCCTCCTGGTCGACGAGCCCGACCGGGGCCGCGGCCGGGGGACCGTGGCGGCGCTCGCCTCCGAGGAGGTGCTGCGGGCCTGGGGCTGCGGCGAGGTGCAGATCTCGGTGCCCGCGGAGGCGGAGGCCGCCCTGCGGATGGCCCGCTCGCTCGGCTACACCGAGCGCAGCCGGAACATGGTCAAGGAGCTGCCGGCCGAGCCCCCGCGGCTCCCGGAGGGCTTCGCGCACCGGCCGGTGACCGAGGCGGAGTTCGAGGAGTGGTCGGCGAAGTCCCGGGCCGCCTTCGCGCGGAGCTGGATCGACCGGGGCGTCCCGGAGGAGCAGGCGCTCGCCAAGGCCGAGGACGGCCGCCGCCGCTTCCTCCCGCAGGGCCTCGCGACCCCGGGCGTCACGGTCGTCGTCGGCCTGCGCGACGGGCAGGCCGTCGGCTATGTGTGGGTGGGCCGGATGGAGCGCGAGCCCGGAAAGGGGACGGCCTTCGTCTTCGAGGTCGAGGTCGTCGAGGGGGAGCGCGGGAAGGGGTACGGCAGGGCCCTGATGCTCCTCGCCGAGCACGTCGCCCTGGAGGCCGGGGAGCGCCTCGTCGAACTGCACGTGTTCGCGGGCAACACCCCGGCGATCCGGCTCTACGAGTCGCTCGGCTACCGCACGACCCGCGTCAACAGCGCGAAGCCGCTGGTCTGAGACGCCCTACCGCTCCAGGAGGCGGTCGGCGATCGTCTCGATCCGCTCCCGCAGGCCCTCCTGGCTCTGTCCGCCGTCCAGGCGCTCGCCGCCGATGACGTAGGTCGGGGTGCCGGTGACCTTGATCGCCTTGCCCTCGGCCTCGTCGGCGTCCACGGTCAGCAGGTGTCGGCCGTCGATCAGCGCGGTGTCGAACTCCTCGGCGTCCAGGCCGAGCCCGGCCGCCACCTCCAGGAGGACCGGCTCGCCCCGCTCGCCGAGCTCGGCGGTCCTGGCGAGCAGCGCCTCCGCGTACGGCCAGCCCTTGCCCTGCTCCACGGCCTCCTCGGCGGCCTGGGCGGCGGCGTACGCGTGCTTGTGCTTGGCCAGCGGGAAGTGGCGCAGCTGTACGTCGAGCCGGTCGCCGTACTTCTCGCGGAGCGCGCGGACGTCGTCGAGGGCCTGGAAGCAGTCGGGGCACTGGAGGTCGAACCACGCCTCCAGGACGACGGGGGAGGCGGGTGCGGTGGTGGAGTCGTTCATGGCAGCAGTCTCCCTCACCGGGACCTGGGGAGGAGATCCCGGCCGGGACGACCCGGAGATCTCCCTGAGACCGGGCCCGGGACATGGCCCGGGCCGTCCCGGCGGTGCAGGATGGAAGGGACGTACCGCCCGGCACCTGGAGGATCGCATGCTCGCCGAGACCATCTGTTCCGCGGTGTCCGCGGCGGGCCTGGGCATCGCCGCGATTTCGGCGTACCGGAAGCGGTTCCTGTCCGCCGCCCGGATCGCGGCCTACGCCCTGGTGCCGCTCGGCCTGGTGATGACGGGCGCGGTCGACTGGATCGCCGACACGGCCTTCAGCCCGGTGGCCTGGGCCGGCTTCGGCGTGCTGGGCGTCGCCTGGCTGCTCTTCCTGTCCACCCGGGCCGTGGAGCGGCGCCGGGCCGGCCGTGAGGTGACCGCCGGGGGAGCCGAGCCGAGAGCCGTGGCCCCGGCCGCGTCGGCGCCCTCCCGCGGCGTGACGGCGAAGCCGCGGGCCGGCCAGTCCGCTGGTGAGGACTTCAGCGACATCGAGGCGATTCTGAAGAAGCACGGAATCTGATCACTTCTGGCGGTTCCCGTGCCCGTCCTCTTTCCGTGATCCACGGGAAGGGGTGAACGGCCCCCGCGGTGGGGCGTGTTGCGGGATTCACCGGGTGCGGGGTGCGCCATCATCCCCCCGAGATGCTGGATACCTCGCGGGAGCCCCTCCCCGCCGCCACCGACGCCCCTGCCGAAGAGCCGCGCGGCTGCCTGTTCGCGCTCTCCCAGCCACCGCTGATGATCTTCCTCGGGGTGATCGGCTGTCTGCTGCTGATGGCCGCCGTGCACGACCTCTACGTGCTCTGACCCTCCCGAGCGGGGCTCAGCCCGCGGCTTCCTTGCGGCGCGCCCGGTACGCGGCCACGTGCAGGCGGTTGCCGCAGGTGCGGCTGTCGCAGTACCGGCGCGAGCGGTTGCGCGAGAGGTCCACGAAGGCCCGGCCGCAGTCCGGCGCCTCGCAGCGCCGCAGCCGCTCCTGCTCGCCCGCCACGACGATGAACGCCAGGGCCATGCCGCAGTCGGCCGCCAGGTGGTCCGCCACCGAGGCGCCCGGCGCGAAGTAGTGCACGTGCCAGTCGTAGCCGTCGTGGTCGGTGAGCTGGGGCGTGGTGCCCGCGCCCGCCACCAGCTGGTTGATCAGGGGGGCCGCGATCCGGGCCTCGGGGGCGGAGAAGACCGCCGCGAACTTCTCGCGCACCTCGCGCACGGCGCGCAGGTCGTCGGGGCCGAGCTCACCCACGCCGCTGACCTTGTGCGCGTCCAGGAAGTCGTGGAGCTCCGGGACGCCCGCGAGCTCGTCGGCGCGGTCGCCCTGGGGCGCGGTGTTCATCAGATCGACGACGGTGTCGAGGGCGATCCGGGTGTCGTGGGGGATCAGCACGATTCGCTCCCTGGCCGGCCGCGGGCGGGCGCCCGCGGAATGGCGCTGACTTTAGCGCGCCCCGGAAGACGACACCGGCGCCCGCCACCGCGCCGGCTGCGCGGTGGGAGCGCCGGATCTCGTGCCTGTGTGACTGTCCGCGCGGCGCCGTCTCCCCGAGTCGGACGGCGCCGTGCGGTTCTCGGCCTGGCTCAGCTGTCGGCCAGGATGTGGGAGAGCTCCGTATCCAGGTCGAAGTGCCGGTGCTCGGTGCCAGGTGGCACGGCGGCGTCGGTCCTCTTCAGGAACGACTCCAGGGCCCTCGCCGGGGCCTCGAGCAGGGCTTCTCCCTCGGGGGAGCTCAACGCGATGCAGACGACTCCCTGACCGTGGCTGCGGGACGGCCAGACGCGGACGTCGCCCGTGCCGGTGGGGCGGTGCAGCCCCTCGGCGAGAAGGTCGCGGGCGAAGACCCACTCGACCGTCTCTTCGGCTCCGGTGTGGAAGGTGGCGTGCACGGCATACGGATCGGCCGTGTCATACCGCAGGCCCGCGGGTACAGGCAGTGATGACTCGCTCGACACAACGAGGCGCAGGTGCAGCTCGCAGCTGACCGTGGTGTTCATAAGCGCCAGGGCCTTTCGCTCAGTGTGCGCTCGGGGATTCGCACGTCGGCGAAATCGACATGCCACCTCCGGTGGCGTTGTAAACCCCTCTGTCGGTTTTGTGAGCGTTCAGGTAGCTCGTATGGGGGCGTGTGACCTGCGGTAATACCGCCATTCCGGTCGCGGCTCCCCGTCCGGTAGGTTGGGGGCATGAATGCGGAGAGTGACGAGCACACCGGGGAATCCGCGGACGGCCAGGAAGCCGAACTGGGATCCCGCGCACCGGAGTTCATCAAGTCCCGGCGAGGCCTGCATCTGAGCTGGCAGGTCGGCGTCTTCATCGTGGGACTCGCCGTGGTCGGCGCCGGAGTGGTGATGCTGCCGCTGCCGGGGCCCGGCTGGCTGGTCATCTTCGGCGGCATGGCGATCTGGGCGACCGAGTTCGTCTGGGCCCAGCTCGTGCTCCGCTGGACCAAGCGCAAGGTCACGGAGGCGGCCCAGCGCGCCCTCGACCCCAAGGTCCGCCGCCGGAACATCATCCTCACCACCATCGGTCTGGTGATCATCGCCGCCCTGCTGGGCGTCTACCTCTGGAAGTTCGGCTTCGTCATGCCGTGGAAGATCGACCAGTGACCTTCCGATGGTTCGGAAGCACCGCTGACATGCGGTAATGTTTGCGGTGCGCCGGGGCGATTAGCTCAGCGGGAGAGCACTTCGTTCACACCGAAGGGGTCACTGGTTCGATCCCAGTATCGCCCACCACTCGGCCCGAAGGCCCGGAGACGGAAGACCGTCTCCGGGCCTTCGGCGTCTCACCGCATCCGCCCCAGCCGCTCCCGCAGCCTCCGGGCGTCCCGCAGCCGCTGCTCGTACGTGGCACCCACCGCGAGCAGCAGCAGCCCCGCCAGGGCCGGCGGCAGCCAGCGCGGCAGCGCGCCCACCACCTGCACCACGTACGGCGCCAGCTCGTGCAGCCCGTCCAGGGCGAGCACCGCGCCGCCCAGCACCAGGAGCGCCTGGAGCCGGAAACGGGCACCGAGGAGCGTCACCACGAGCGCCGCGACCCCCAGGGCCAGCGGGCGCGCCCACTCCGGGTCCACCCAGGCCGCCGGGAGGCTCGGCAGCAGCGTCACCGCCAGACCGGGGCCGTACGCCGTCCACGACGAGGCCTCCGGGTCCCGGCGCCGCCGCAGGTACCCGACGACCAGCGCGGGCACCGACACCGGCAGCGTGTACGCCTCCGGGGCCGTCACGTCCCAGACCGCGAGCCGCACCCACGTGGCGAGCAGGAACAGCACCGCCGCCGTCCACGAGGCGAACCGCCGCCGCTCGGGCCGGACGGCCGTGGCCGCCGCGATCACCCCGCCGAGGGCCAGCGCGAGCGCGAGGAACGCGGGCCGGGACGCGGCGATCCCGAGGGCGAGCAGCCCCACGGCCCCGCCCGTGACCTCGACCGCCAGGGCCACCGGGCGCGGCGCCCTGGAGCCGAGTGCGGCGGTCGCCGCCGGGACAAGCAGCAGAGCGAGCGCCGTCCACCGGTCCTCGAACCCGCCGGCGGCCGCCACCGCGAACACCAGCCCCGTCGCCGCGAGCACCGCACCGACGGCGGAGACCACCCGGCGGGCGTCCGCGCCGAGCACCGCGACGCCCGTGAGGAGCGCGAGGACCGCGCCGAGCGCGGCGAAGGTGGCGCCCCGCACGTCCAGGGCGAGCGCCACCGCGCTCACGGCGGACGCGACGCCGCCGACGTACGCGGTCCATCCGAGGACGACCCCGGGCTCCACGGCCGGAGCCTGCGCCCGGGGCCGCGAGGGCGCCCAGGTGGGCCAGGGGGTCCCGGAACCGGGGGCCGGCGGCGCGGCCGGGCCGTCGGCCGTCGGCCCGGAGGTCCCGGGCGCGGCCGGGCCGGCGGCTTCCCGGGGGGCCGCGTGCGGGTCCCGCGGGTCCGCACCCGGCGCGTCGGCGCGCCCGGCCGGAGCGGTGACCGCGCGCAGGCCGCGCGTCAGCGGGCCCGGGCGGACCGCGACCCACAGGGCCGCCGCCGACGTCAGCAGCTGGAGGACGAGCGTCGCCGCGTACGGGAGGCCGAGGGAGACCGGCAGGGCCGTGAGCAGCGCCCAGGCGAGGGCGAGGGCCCCGCACCGGGCCCAGAGGCGGGGGAGGAGCGCGAGGGCGGCGACGGCCGCCGCGAGGACGAGGAGCGCCGTCGCCGGGTAGGAGGCCAGGACACGCGCGGCGTGCTCCCCCGACCAGACGTCGGTCGTCCGGGCCACCGGCCCGAGGAGCCCCGCCACCACCGGCGGCAGCGCCCACACGACCCCGAGCGCCACGACCCCGGCACCCGCACCGGCCAGACCGAGCCGTATCCCCCGCGGCACGCGCCCGCCGAAGCCGGCCGCGCCGGACTTCGCGCCGACGAGAGCCGCCCGCCCGGAGTTCGCGCCAGTCGGGGCCGTCGGCCCCCAGCCGACGCCGGCCGAGGCGCCCGGGCCGGGCCTTGCACCCGCCGGGCCGGACTCCCCGCCGGCGGGGACTGTCGGACCGACGCCCGTGCCGGCCGAGGCGGTCGGGCCGGAGCCCGTGCCCGCCGGGTCGGACTCTCCGTCGGCGGGGGCCGCCGGACCGACGCCCGTGCCCGCTGAGGCGGTCGGGCCGGGGCCCGTGTCCGTCGGGGTGGGCTGCGCGACCGTCGCCGTCGGCGCGTCGCCCAGGCGCCACACCGAGGCCAGGGCCAGGGCGCAGAAGACATAGGCCGGTACCGCCCAGTCCGTCGGGAGGGTCGTGCGCAGGAGGCCGCCCGAGGCCGTCAGGACCGCCAGGCCCGCGACCGCCGAGGCCGCCACCGCGAAGTTGGGGACGCGCCAGGCCGCGTACAGGGCGACCGCCGCGCCCGCGAGGAGGAGCGGCGCGCCGCTCCACGGGGAGACGAGGGAGAGCCAGCCGCCCGTCAGCAGGGCCCAACCGCCCAGCGCGGCCGCGGCCGCGCCCGCCGTGATCCGGACGGACACCGGCCGGGTCCACAGCGCGACCGCCGCGTCCGCCGTCGCCGTCAGGAGCGCCGCCCACGCGAAGGCCGTCGACCCGCCCCCGGCCGCGAGCACACCCAGCGGCAGCGGCAGCTGCGCCGCGACCACGGCGGCCGGCAGCGGGGTCCGCAACCGGGACAGCACCGAGCCGTACGCCGCCCAAGCGCCCGCGAGGACCGCCGACGCCACGGCGGTGTATCCCAGGCCGCCCGTCTCCGCCAGCGCCACCCGGTGCAGCGCGTACGCGTCGAGCACCATCAGGACGAGCCCCAGCGCCGCCACCGACTCGGCCGTCGACACCAGGCCCTTGCGCAGCAGCGCCACCGGCGCCGCGAGCGCCGCACCCGTCACCACGGCCAGCACCGTCGCGCGGGCGCCGATCCCCATCGAGCCCCAGCTCACCAGGGTGAAGGCGACCGCCGCGATCGTCAGCAGCGTGCCGCCGAGCGTCAGCAGCACGTTCTGCGCGCTGCGGGGCGTCGAGTCCGCGACCGGCGGTCGCGGGTGGAGCGGTGCCGCCGCGACCGGCGGATACAGCACCTGGACCAGCCAGGCGCGGCGGGCCAGCAACCGGGACCGGCGCGCGTCGAGTTGTGCCAGCTCGCGGTCGACGAGCACCAGCTCGTCCGCGGGCGGCAGTGAGTTGTCCATACCCGGAGTGTGGCTCCGGCCCCAGTCGACGGGAATGCGTCCCGGTACTCAGATTCCCGCCTGAGTACGCCCACACTGGGGGCATGGACTGGTGCCGGTACCGCTTCCGCTGCGTCTGGCGGCTCGCCGCCACGCCCGACTCCGTCTACGCGGTCCTCGAGCGCGCCGAGGACTACCCCCGCTGGTGGCCCCAGGTCCGTGAGGTCGCCCCCCTCGACGACACCACCGGCACCGCCCGCTTCCGCTCCCTCCTCCCGTACGACCTCGTCGTCACCGTCCGGGCCCTGCGCCGCGACCCGGCCGCCGGCGTCCTGGAGATCGGCCTCGGCGGCGACCTGGAGGGATGGGCCCGCTGGACCCTCACGGCGGACGGGGCCGGCGCCCGCGCCCTGTACGAGCAGGAGGTGGAGGTCCGCGCCCGCCTCCTGCGGGCCCTCGCCGTCCCGGGGCGGCCGGTCTTCCGCGCCAACCACGCCCTGATGATGCGCGGGGGACGGCGCGGACTCGCCGCCCTGCTCGGCGCGGTTTGAACGAAGGGCGCGCGGGCCTGTATGGTTCAACCCGTTCCCGGGCGATTAGCTCAGCGGGAGAGCACTTCGTTCACACCGAAGGGGTCACTGGTTCGATCCCAGTATCGCCCACCGGGAAAGGCCGGTCCGTCGAAAGGGCCGCGGACTCGCTCTCGCCGGTGGACCGCAGGTCG